>NZ_JAHGAH010000250.1:0-771 GCF_030248475.1 Vibrio sp. D173a | reverse complement strand
TGAGACTCGCAACAGCGTCATTTCCTAGAGTGAAGAATGAGCGAGTAGGGAATCTCATTTCACACTCATGCCCGAAATGTCGTCATTCTGAAAAACGAGGAACGTATATGGACTCCCCTAGTAATGCAAGAAGCTTAAGTTAGCGGTTTACAAGTGCACGTATATCCGGTTTCTTTATGGGGAGCTACCCCGAACCTCTATGGCTTAATCCACTGAACAAGGGGTCTTATCGAGCGAGTGGCGTACTATCGCCTTCGTCCCTCACAGAGTTTCCCTTGTTTGCTCTGTTAGCGCTATATTCATGACTTACTTGCTTACATGTGGGTATCGAAGTTTTTCTTAACCTTATAAAGCTGATCGTTAAGCGATTAACGCTTCATTATAAGATTGATTACTTTTTAACATGGCACATGCCATCCTGATCGTTTTGTTCGCAAGGGCGACGACAACTTGGTTAAATGGTTTTCTTTCTAATAAGTTTCGGAGCCAGCAACTTAATCGATCTTTTTTATCTCGTATATTAGCTACGACTGCTCTTGCTCCATGAACTATAAGAGACCGAAGGGTTTTATCTCCGGACTTACTTATTCCGTGGTTTTTGTTCTTACCACCACTACCTCTATGTGTTGGGACTAACCCTAAACTTGCACTCGCTCCTCGACCATTTCTATAGGCTGAAGCATCACCCATACGGGCGAAAATAGCACTCGCAATAATCCAACGTACACCTCGCAGAGTGATAAGTAATTGGCAAGCTGGTATTTGCCTTGC
>NZ_JAHGAH010000025.1:0-5772 GCF_030248475.1 Vibrio sp. D173a | reverse complement strand
CCATCAGAGCGTCACAGTGGTAAAGATAGCGAGATTTTAAGACGTCGTTCTGATGTGTTGTCGGTAGCAAGAGAGCGACACCCAGAGCGTTGGTCAGGCAAAATTAGGAACTGTGAACCCGTTGGTGAGGTTCATCTAAATCCAGAAAGAAAAGCCGCTTAATAACTAAGCGAATGATGACAACTACCTTGAAAAACGCCGTTTTTGTCTACAAAATTGCTTTCAAACTAAAAAAACAGCCAAACAAATGGCTGTTTTTTACATCACACCGCAAAGTTTTATTTTTCAACAATGCCTGTTTTCACTGTAAACTCTCTCACTTCCTTTGGTTGCAATTGAATCAACGTACCGTTTTTCTCAGCGGCTAAGTAACCTTCTGGTCGACAAGTTGCAGGCAGGACATAGGCTCCGACTTTTTGGTCTCCGTTGTACAAGATCCAACGCGTCGCATAGTTGAACTCTGTCGTATCAAATCGAGTAATTAACGTCTTGCCATTCGGTATTGTCATTTCAAACTCAGCATTGTCAGTATGCTGAGACAAGTCATCCATAAAATAGACGATTTCAGGATCATACATATCTGGTGCAGAAAGCTGTTGAATGGGTGCTGATTGCGCTTTGAGTATGTCGTTAAAATCGAGCCATTGTTGTGTTGGCTTAACATGGCCGGGAATCGATTTACGCAACTTAACCGCACTATCCGGAATGTTTTGCGTCATCTTCGCCTCTGGGAAGTATGCCGTATTCATGTGACACATATACTGTAGTGGCATTGGGACTGAAGCTAAGTTTTGCACTTTCATTTTAATCTCAAACATAGACGCCCCCTTCTCAATAGAAACTGACGGAGTCGCTAAGTAGTGGTCTCCAAAACCCATTACATACTCATATTCACCCTTTAGAGTAATTTGATATTCATCGACTTCTAACCATGCTTTATCCATATTAGCACACGGCATTTCACCGTGCAGTGGGTGGTCATCTTCAGGACTTGGACAGCCATTTCTAATCATGCCAGAATGGAAAGCGAAACATCCGTATGTAGCTACAATCTCATTGTTTGGTTTCGGCTCCGAAAACATGTTCTCCATACAAATGTCTTCACCTAGAAGTTTCGCATCCCAAATCATTTGCCCCATGTAAGGCAGAATTGTTAAATAACCTTTCGCATTTTCGATTTTTAACCCTTCGACCCCAGAGTTATATTTGAACGCTGATACTTTAAAATCCTCAGATTGAATTAAAATTGTTTCTTGCTGATTAAACTGTGCTTTGTTTAGTTGAATGATATACATAAATTTTCTCCGAAACAGAAAAGCCACTTATAAAGTGGCTTTTTGCTACATTAATTTATTTGTTCTGCTAATTGAGTCTGTTTTTCGCTTTGGTTCTTATTTTTCATTTCACCTAAGAAATAATAACCAACGTATCCAAAGCAAATAAAGTTGACCAAAAACGAAAGCTGCATGCCAATAGCGTCAGCCACCAAACCTTGAATAGCAGGTACCACTGCTGCGCCTACGATCGCCATAACAATGACAGCTCCCGCTGTTTCCGTGTATTCATTATCTACCGTATCTAATGTACCAGCGTAGATAGTTGCCCAACAAGGACCGAACAAAACACTCACACCAACAGCTACGTATACCGCGCTAAAATCGTGAACTAGAGATACATAAGCAAGAAACGCCATACCAATCACAGAATAAGCAATGAGTACTTTCTCAGCAGAGAATTTTGTCATCAGGATGTTGGCAATAAATTTACCTATAAAGAAACACACGAATGAGTACACCATATAGTTTGATGCTGCGCGTTCGTTGATATCAGCCATTTCTAATGCTAAACGTATCGTGAACGACCACACCGCGACCTGCATACCTACATATAAGAACTGTGCGATGATGCCTTTTTTGAAGCGATTATTAGTCGATAAATACTTAAGCGTTTTACCAATAGAAGGGGCTTTTTTACCACTTTGTTGAGCCACTTTACATTTCGGGTATTGAGTGAACATAAACAACGCTAACACACCGATAAGAATGAAAATGATGTACTTATAAGGCTTCAGCGTATGTTCTAGCATCTCTAGACGGAACGCATGAATCTGATCTGGAGACATCGCCGCCATTTGTGATTCTAAGCTCGCACCGTCTTGGAAAATAAGGTACTTACCAAGCAAGATACCCGCAATAGCGCCTATTGGATAGAAAGTTTGGCTGATGTTCAAGCGCAGTGTTGCATGGGATTTTGGCCCCAACATTGAAGAATATGTATTCGCCGCTGTCTCCAGAAAAGACAAACCCACAGCAATAGCGAAAATCGCTGCTAGGAACATAGTATAAGTTGCCATATGAGAAGCAGGGAAAAATGCCGCGCAGCCAAAGATATAAAGCGACAAACCAATCATAATAGCCACTTTATACGACGACTTTTTAATGACTAAAGAAGCAGGGATCGCAATTAAAAAATAACCGCCATAAAAAGCACTTTGTACTAAGGCACTTGCAAAGTTAGATAATTCAAAAACAGATTTAAATTGAGTAATTAGAATATCGTTTAATGCAGCCGCACACCCCCATAAAGGAAAAAGGCAAGATAATAGTGTAAATTGAAATACTGGTGTTTTATCCAAATAGCCATCAGAGCCTTGGATGGTATTATTTTTTATCATTGTAGGGTACCTTAAAGAACAAGTTATCTGTAGCTCATTAGAAATAATGAGCCAGTTTTAATTGTTAGTTCAGACCGTTAGTATTATTTGGAGTGCTTTGTTTCAAACTCTTCGAATTGTTCAATGCTCGGATAAGAGAACTGTGTTCCTTTTTCCGTCACACTGAATGCAGCAAAGAGTGAAGCTTTTTCTAAGGACTTCTGTACATCACCAGTTTGCATGAAGTAGTGAGAGAAGCAGCCAATGAATGCATCACCCGCACCACTGGTATCCACTGCGTTTACTTTGGTTGGCTCAATGAATACGTCTTTACCATCTTTGCTTAACCAAAGTGCACCTTTCGAACCCATGGTAACGATGATGTTGTTCAAACCTTTATTTAGAAGAATGGTGGCGGCTTCTTTAATCTGTTCAACCGTTTCAACAGGCTTGTTCACTAGAATTTCTAGTTCAGTTTCGTTAGGCACAAAGAAGTCACAACGACAAGCATATTCAATATCAAGCTCAGGTACAGCAGGCGCAGGATTTAGCAATACTGGAATACTATGCTTATTACCAAATTCGATGGCGGCATAGACAGTTTCTAGTGGTACTTCTAGCTGAAGCACAATCAAACTGCACTCCACCAAGGTACTTTCCGCTTTATCAATGTCAGCTGGTTTTAAAAACTCATTCGCTCCTTTAATGATCAAAATAGAGTTCTGAGATGTGGAACTAACAAATATTGGCGCCACACCGCTTGAAGTCTGAGGTACTTTGCTCACATATTGAGTATTGATGCCGTAAGATTGAAAGTTTCGAATTGTATTGTCGGCAAACATGTCGTCACCCACTTTACTTACCATTACAACATCTGCTCCCATTTTCGCGGCGGCTACGGCTTGGTTAGCACCTTTACCACCACATCCCATTTTGAATGATGGAGCTTCTAATGTTTCACCTTCTTTTGGCATACGGTCTGTGTATGAAATGAGATCGACCATATTTGAGCCGATAACTGCAATTGTTTTCATTTTTAACTTCTCTTGCTAATGTTATAAAACTAACATTAATCGATCTTGATGAGTATTTACTGAGATTAGGATCACTTAAATGATGTTAATGCCGATTAAACAATGAAAAAACCAGCACTAAATCACATTTATAGGTTACCTTAATAACATTACAACTTTAAAATGTCATTAAGGTAACATACACTCCAATCCAAGATTAACGCATAGGGTAACAACATGAATCACTATATTGACCACACACTATTATTGGCTAACGCCACAACTAACCAAATCAACACACTCTGTGATGAAGCCCACGAACACCAGTTCTTCTCTGTTTGTATCAATCCTGATTTTGTTGAGCATTGCGCCGAACGCCTAAATACATCAAATGTTAAGATCTGCACAGTTATCGGTTTTCCTTTAGGGGCAAACACCACTGCTGTTAAAGTTTTTGAAACTCAAAATGCAATCTCGTTAGGCGCTGATGAAATTGACATGGTAGTGAACATCAGCGATGTCTTAGACGGTGAGTGGGATGCTATTGAAAGAGAGATTGCCGCTATAAAAGAGGCATGTGGTCCGAAATTGCTCAAAGTCATCTTCGAAACCTGCCTACTCACCAACGAACAAATTGTTGAACTGTGTAACATTAGCAAGCGTGCTGGTGCTGATTTTGTGAAAACATCAACAGGTTTCTCAACAGGTGGTGCAACTGTTGAGCATATTAAGTTAATGCGTGATACTGTTGGCAAACAAATGGGAGTAAAGGCATCTGGCGGCGTTCGCACCAAAGAAACAGCACAAGCAATGATTGACGCTGGGGCGTCTCGAGTTGGCGCTAGTGCGAGTGTGAGCATTGTCACGGGTGAAGCTCCAACGACGAATGGTTACTAAGAATAAGAAGCCTTCGGCTGTAAAAGGCCGAAAATGGAGAAACATGGTTACAAAGCAGTTAGAAAGACTTCGACGAATTGAAGCATGCCTAAAACACAGCGACAAAATTCATTTGAAAGAAATCGCCCGCCTTTTAGAAGTGTCAGAAATGACAGTTCGTCGTGATTTAAGCTCCAATGCTGCTCATTCTTTTCCTCTTGAATACTACGGCGGATATATCCGTCGTGGTGATCCAATCGTTCATGATGAAGTTACAGAAGATCTTGAACAGATGTCTTCGAAAGTATCTTCTCAGGCGACTCCACTTCAGAAAGCGCGCAATACAACAGTTTTCCCTCCAGTCAAAGTGAACAACTATATCTCGGCTATCGTTTCTGACTTTATAGAGATGAATGATGTAGTGTATTTCGACAACGGAGTACTTAACGCTGACATTATTGTTTCAATACCCGATCATGTGAAATTTACGGGTGTTACTGCTTCTATGAATGTCTTTTTGGCATTAAAGAATAAACCTAACTGTAAGTCTATCTTGCAAGGCGGCGATTATAACGCTGTACATGATATCTTCGTCTCCACCTCTAATGATGTGCTAACACCTATGATATTTCAGAAAGTGTTTATTTCGTCCGCAGGTGTTCACGATAGGTTTGGCGTGACAGCTTCGGATATGTTGGTAGCAAACATTGCGAATCTGGTTATGGAAAGGAGCATGAAAAAGTATCTGATAGTAGAAAAGAAAACTATCAATCAAACCGCCACATACAAAATCGGTAACTTGCTAAATTTCCACTATTTGATCTCTGATGATGCCTTACCTCATAAGCTCGAAGCGGCTTGTAATGAAGCACGACTGCAGGTTCTAACCCCACCGGTTGATTAAATTGGTGATAAATAGTGGAGGCGGTTTTGTTCCGAAGCGACCTTGCAAACATAGAAACTCACTATTTTTGCATAAATATTACTATCGTTACATGAGCTGTATTTGGGCAAATTTCAGTAGTTCGTGGCCGCGAATATTTTAGCCGTAAATGATAATGGGGGCACTTCAGAGTTACGAAGTGCCAACAGTGAAGGTTCTGGACAACTATCATTTTCGTAAAACTATAAATTATAGAATCATGAATAACTACAATTACAAGTTGAAGCGGCTGTAGCATCATTGCCCGACAAAACCTTTAATATCTCGACAATAGGCAGATTTCGCTC
>NZ_JAHGAH010000249.1:0-6566 GCF_030248475.1 Vibrio sp. D173a | reverse complement strand
GTGAACGGCATTAGAGTTTGATACTCCCTTTTTAATACCTATCCATTTCCTCACACCTTTTATCTACATACCAATCAATAATTTAGTCTTTGCTACTACTTTTTTTCATACTTGACAATAGTGCCTCTCTAACTAAATCTATGCCTTATTTCACTCAAAATGACTAAGGGCATCGATCAAGATGGAGAATCAAAATACAAGGAAAGTGATCTTAATAACGGAGGACAGCTTACAGTCTTCACTGTTAAAAGATGTGCTAGAGACTAAGCTCAACATCAATGTTCAGTTGATCTCTCCTGAAAAGCTCGATACTCAGCCTGAATCGGTCAGTTCAATCTCTGCGATATTGTTGGATTACAGTGTGATATCAGACGAGGTTTTCTCTCGTTACATGGAGTTTAAAAAAACGGATCTCAAAGACACGATAGAAGTTCTTATTAACTGCGATAAATCGATTACAACGGAAGAGTTGTTTGTTTGGCAATCATTGGCTGGCATCTTCTACACTTCTGACGACATAAGTACGTTACAAGCTGGAATAGGAAAAGTATTACAGGGTGATATGTGGTTTAGCCGTAAGTTTTCTCAGCAATATATCACGCATTTACGTCGACACAGCAGACCACTTAATAAGACCGTTCCCGCAATTTTGACCAAAAGAGAACAGCAAATCATTACCTTTTTATCTATGGGGGCTTCGAATCAACAGATCGCTGAGCAGTTATTTGTGAGTGAAAATACTGTCAAAACTCATCTCCATAATATCTTTAAGAAGATTGATGTGAAAAACAGAGTGCAAGCATTAATTTGGGCAAAAGAGAATATTTCTGATATCTCGCTGGCAGTATAAACCAGAAAAGTATTGCGGTTATTTTTGATAAAATGCGATGAATATCTAGTAAATTAGAGTGTCTGATAAAAAGTGTTTCTTTTATGAGAAACACTTTTTTTGTTTCTGATTTTTGTGAGAATACAATTCAAAAAAGTAGCAAATATCTCTACTCTATCACCTAGCACTTAGATATGAGACTAGGTGCTCAGAGATAATTATTAAATTGATAATTTGATGTCAGTGAAAGTATGAGAAAGACTATGGAACAATATAAGGACCAGCCAGAAATCCTAATGATCACTCAGCAAAGTCTGCAGAGTGAAAACTTCAAGGAGATGCTTTCTAAGAAAACAGAAACAAAAATAACCATCATCGATAGTAAAAATCCAAGTTACCACGAGTTGATTCCTGAACAGTATTTCTTACTAGTAGATTTTTCAGTAGATATCCCTTCTGACACTTTAGTTTCTCTGAAAGATAGTGAGAAAGTACTTGGGACCATTATGTTAAATTTAAGTCATGAGCTAGATACTGAAGAACTTGCATCTTGGCCTCATGTAAAAGGTATATTTGGCCCTAGTGATTCAATGGATAAGTTATGCCAAGGTCTATGTGCGATCGTCAGTGGTGATAATTGGCTATCGCGTCGTTTATTGGAACAACTTCTTACTTACTATAAAGGTAAAGAGTCTAACTACATTATTGAGCCAGCAATAGAAGTAGAGCTTACACGTAGAGAGGTTCAAGTTCTTCAGATGCTTAAAGATGGTGGTTCTAATATGGAAATAGCGGATTCACTATTTATCAGTGAGCACACGATAAAATCACACCTATATAATATTTTCAGGAAGATTGGAGTCAAAAACAGAACGCAAGCAACCAGTTGGGCAAAAAGAAATCTTTAGTACTTTTAGTACTAGGGTCAACCTTATGTATTTAAAGGTTATTATCTCTTAAAGTACCAAATATTAACGTTTATGCGTCATAACCTGACTAAAATATCATCCCATATTCAAACTTGTTCTGAATGCTTTGTTTATTAGACTTTTCACGTCTGGAGCAGTCTTTACCAGATTTGGAATTAAAAGGTCTATTCAAATATAAAGCCAAGAGGGACATACAATGAGCACAAATGATACATATCTCGGTGATGCGGGCGAAAATCACGAAATCGCTGATTTCGATGGTGGTAATGATGTATTCATCGGTTTTGGTGGTAATGATTCATTTGTTGGTGGTGGCGGTGATGACTTTGTCGTTGGTGGGGCAGGCAATGACCGTCTAACAGGCGGTGCAGGTGATGATATTTTGATGGCTGGCACAGGTAATGATTACCTAGGTGGCGGCACTGGAAGCGATTTGCTACTTGGTCTGTTAGGTGACAATAAACTTAACGGTGGTGTTGGCGAGGATCTGCTTGTTGCTGGTTCAGGCGATAACATCTTGATCGGTGGTTCAGGCGCAGACAAGTTTATTTTCACGGATAAATTTGAAGGTCATGGTGAAGCTAAAGTGGTTGATTTCACAATCGGCGAGGATTCTTTGCACATCATCAGTGACTCTGTCACATCATTCTCTGATTTAACCATTAGCTACGATGCTAAAGGTAACGCTGTCTTTACTGATGGCGCAGATCTGACTGTCAAATTGATTGGTGTTACGCAAGAAGACATCAATACCTATGGCAGCGACTTGTTCATCATTTAAGTCATCCTATTAGGCGCTAGCGGGTCTAGCGCCTAAATATAAAAATATGTGGAAGTAATCGTGCAAAATACGGTTTTCAAAGAAGTTAAACAAAAACTATGCACGCTGACGGGCCTGCTGATTGGTTTTAGTTTATTTATAAATTTATTAGTGCTCTCTATCCCTCTGTACATGTTACAAGTGTACAACCGCGTTATCTCTTCCTACTCGATTGATACCCTCTTTTTATTGACAGTGATTGTTCTGGCTGCGCTTTTAACTATGTCGCTGATTGATATCGCGCGAGCTCAGATGAGTAAGTCGTTTGGGTATTGGATTGATTCAAAACTTTCGGTATTTATGCTCAAACGAAGCATTCAGTACCAAACACACACGGGCAAAAGCTATACATCTCAGGTGTTGAGAGATATCCAAAATATTAAAAGCTTTCTCAGTAGCCAAGCGCCTTATCCTTTGCTTGATGCACCTTGGACCCCGGTTTTTATACTTTTCGTTTATTTGCTGCACCCTGTTTTGGGCCATATTGCGTTAGGGGGCTCAATTGCTTTGTTTAGTTTGGGCGTGATCAATGAGCTTGTGACCCGAAAAACCATGCAAGAAAGTGAAGTTCGATCGATATCTCACATCAATCAAGCAGAAATGGCGACTCAAAACGCGAATTCAATTATGGCTATGGGCATGATGAATGCTTTTCTGGAAAACTGGTACTCACGTGTTAATGAGTCTAATCAACTGGAACAACGTGTTACAGGTAAGTCGATTTATCTCGCTAACTTTTCGAAGTTCGTACGCGGCTCCCTTCAGATATGTTTATTAGGAGGCGGTGCTTGGTTGGTCATCCAACATGAGATTACCGCAGGTGCGATGATCGCCAGTTCTATTCTAATGAGTCGCGCACTCTCTCCGATGGAGCAAGCGATCGGTACATGGCGCAGCGCGATGTCTGCCAGAAATGCTTACAAGCGTTTATGGGAGATTGATCGGATTGTTAAACAAGATGAATCTGACATGCCTTTGCCTCGTCCAAAAGGTCACTTTGAACTGACGGGGTTAGCTTATCGTCACCCTGGAGCATCGGAACCTGTTTTATCAGCGATATCACTGTCGATTCCGCCAGGTGTTTCTGTGGGCGTTATTGGCCCTTCCGGAACGGGAAAGTCAACGTTTGCAAGACTACTACTCGGAAACATCAAACCTTTGGCTGGCAAGGTCACCTTAGATGGTATGGAAGTATCAACGTGGGCTTCAGAAGACAGAGGTGCTCACTTTGGTTATTTAGCTCAGGAAGTGGAGTTATTCCCCGGAACAATTCGAGACAATATTGCACGATTTAAAGATGAAGACCCGGCAAAAGTGATTCAAGCTGCTCAACTTGCAGGGTGTCATGAACTTATTCTTAAGAAAAACAAAGGCTATGACTTTACCATCGGGGAAAATGGCCGCGGCTTATCCGGTGGAGAGCGACAACGCATTGCTCTGGCAAGAGCCGTTTACGGTGACCCTTCTGTTGTCGTGTTTGATGAAGCAAACGCGAACCTAGATGGAGAAGGTGAGGCGTCATATCAACGTTTAATAGCACACCTCAAGTCTCAAGGCTCAACAGTGGTTGTGATTGCTCATAACCCAAGTACGTTAAGGCAAATGGATCGACTTCTGTATTTAGCCGACGGACGAGCTAAGTTATACGGAGCGCGAGACGAAGTGTTGAAGCGTTTGATGGGAGAAGATAGAACAGATATACCGAGGGTGCGAAATGAGCAATCAACTGCCAACCGTTAATGAACTTGCAGCAGAAAAAGTATTCCGCTTTTTGCCCTCTTCGGAGCTTCACTTGAAAGGCCCGATTTTATTAGGTGTCTTAACGCTAAGCCTGTTTCTTGGAGGGGTAGGTTATTGGGCTGCCACGGCGAAACTGGAGAGTGCTGCTATTGCTTACGGTGATCTGTCGGTATTAAGTAAGCGTCAGGAAATCCAACACTTGGAAGGTGGCATTATTGAAAAGCTCTATGTTCAAGAGGGCGATTTAGTAGAGAAAGGGCAAGTGCTCCTTCGGCTTTCAAAGCGCCAAGCCAATGCGAAACTTGACTCTCTTGGCGGTCAGTATATTCATACGATTGCTAAAGAAAACCGTTTGAATGCGGAGTTAGATGAGCTACCGGACATCAACTGGGCTCGTGACCTTGAGACCATTCAAAATGGAGAAATTGTCGCCGAGGCCAAGTTGGTCCAAAGCAAGATTTTCGAGGCTAGGAAACGCTTTTTTGACAGCAAGTTAAACATCATTGCGCAAAGTATATCTGGCGCAAATTTAGAGCTGGATAACCTCAGTGAAACGAAAGTCATTGAACGTGAACGCTTGAAGTTTATTGAAGAAGAGATAGCCAGTAATCAAGCGTTGGTACAGAAAGGTTTCTCTGGAAAGTCGGCGTTACTTCAGCTCAAACGTCTCGCCGCAGAAGTGCGTAGCACGTTGAGTCAACTTGATCGCCAGTCGCTCACCGTTAGTAAGCGGCTAGATGAAAACCAAGCAAAGATAGAAGAGCTAAAGCTAGAGCGACTCAATGAAATTGTCGAGGAGTTACGCAACACCAAGAAAGAGCTCGTCTCTATTCGGGAGGAGTACCGTTCGGCAAAAGACATTGTTGCACGTACCGACATTGTCGCTCCTATTTCTGGCAGGGTCGTCAATATGCAGGTCTTTACTGAAAAAGGTGTCATTGGTTCGGGAGAGACGTTGCTTGAGCTGGTTCCTCAAGATGACAAGCTGCTAGTGGAGGCTCGCGTGAGCCCCCAAGACATCGATTTAATTACACCGGGGCAACATGCTCAAGTTCGTTTGACGGCTTTGAATGCGAGAACACTCGTGCCCTTGGATGGTACAGTGTTAACGATTTCGGCAGATAAACTGTCTGAACAGAACCAAGATGACTTTTATCTTGCTCGCATCGCTTTGTCTCAAGAGGACGTCGCAAAACATAGGCTGACATCAGGTATGAATGCAGAGGTACTGATTTTATCTGAACCAAGGACACCGCTGAGTTATTTGGTTAAACCATTAACGGAAAGTATGAATCGTGCATTCCGAGAAGATTGATGGATAATTCCTGTTTGAAATCTCACCACAGTGTTCACGCAAATAAATAATCCATTACGCCAGTCACATTTTGCGGCGTTGTGATGTGCTTTGATGCGTTTTTACTTTGGTGAGATGGTGTAAATAATGAGAACAGAAAAAGAAAAAATGTTGGCAGGTGAGCCATACGATGCTTGGGATACAGAGCTCTACCAAGCAAGAATTGGATGCCGAAAAGTTCTGCAAAAACTTAACAACAGTATTCCTGATACCGACGAATGGCGAAGCGTAATTGACGAGCTTATTCCTGATTCAGAGGGGGCCTACCTTGAGCCTCCTTTTCGATGTGATTATGGTTCTAACATCAAAGTGGGTAAAAACTTCTATGCCAACTTCAATTGCGTGGTGTTAGACGTGGCGGAAGTACATATTGGAGATAATGTTCTATTTGCTCCTAATGTACAGATTTACACTGCAGGGCACCCTTTGGATGTCAAAGGCCGTGTAGAGGAGGGCGTTGAGTTTGGCACGCCGATTACTATTGGTGACAACGTATGGTTAGGCGGCGGCGTGATAGTTTGCCCAGGTGTGACTATCGGTGAAAACTCGGTAATTGGCGCGGGCAGTGTCGTTACGAAAGATATCCCACCGAACGTAGTTGCTGCAGGAAATCCATGTAAAGTAATTCGTCCAATCGAACAAAAATAATCGAATTGGTAACTTATCTCAGGACGGGGCAACGAATTAAAATTAAGAAGCCGACATTCAGTCGGCTTTTTTATGGTGCGCCGAGCATGGCGTTGATCTAGGAGGTGAAAGTCCTCTACGGGCTCAGTCGAGCGAGAACCGTTAGCCTATGCAAGGGTGTTCACTGTGAGGTGAAATCTGAAGGAAGCAAATGGCAAAACTTGGTTGTGACGAACAGAAATCTGATAGTAGGTCACTACAACTTGG
>NZ_JAHGAH010000248.1:0-47987 GCF_030248475.1 Vibrio sp. D173a | reverse complement strand
GGCATTAGAGCGATTGCCCTGCCTTTGGTCGTATTGGAAGTTCGTTTGGTCTTACCTAATGCTGGATCAACTCACTTGATGCAGTTCGTATTTATGCAGCATCGCTTGTTGATGCCCTGCGATGTCTGCAACTTGCTCTGAGCTTTCGACCACCGACTCCAACTGAAGTTTGGTGTGTTCACCTTGGTCTGAAATATGTGTAATGGCTTGCGACACATCCGCCGTTGCTCGCTCTTGCTCTTCTGTCGCAACAGAGATCTGGTCGACACGCTGCTGAATCAGTTGTACCGCTTCATTGATATCGGTAAATGCTGATTTCACTTGTTGACTTGATTGCAACGCACATGACATTTCTTCTCGCGAATCACTCACCGCTTTACGAGAACGTTCTGCCGCCGCAACTAACTCATTCATAATGTCGCGAATGTTGGTCGTTTGCTGCGAGGTATCTCTGGCTAACTTGCGAACTTCATCCGCAACGACCGCAAATCCTCGGCCTTGGTCTCCTGCCCGAGCGGCCTCGATCGCCGCGTTTAATGCAAGTAAGTTAGTGTTATCAGCAATGCCACTGATCATGTCCACCATTTCACGAATCTGTTTGACGCGCTCATCGAGCTCTAACATCGATTGTTCATTCATATTGAGTGAATTCTCTAACGACTCCAAACGCTGGCGATTTTTCTCAACCACGCCCACGCCTTTGACCGTATGTTTCGTCGCTAAGTGTGAAACTTCGGAAGAGGCATTGGTCACCATCGCAATCTCTCGAATCGAAGCCTCTAGTTGCGTAACCGTCGTTACCATACTCGCCAGCGCCGAATTTTGCACAGTTAGGCTTTGATTTGTTTGCTCTGCCGCATCATGGCTAATCTCCGCGGTTTGATACAAGGTTTCGCAGTTACGCGTGACAGTAGAAATTGAATCATGCGTTGAGTCGATAACTTGGTTCAGTTTGCGCGCGACTTCTTTTAACTCAAACGGTCCAACCTCTTGCGCTTTACCTCGGAAATCGTGCTCTGTCAGTGCCGACAAACGGCTAAGGATATTCTTGAGGCCCCGGTTGATCCACGTTCTTAGACCAAACCACGTCACTAAGACCACTAGAGAGATAACACCAGCGGATATAACTGACATCAAACTCGCGTTTTGAATTGTGCTGTGAACTACGGACTTACGATCATCAATAAGATCAGACGCGGCATCAGATACCTGGTCGAGCAAATACATGGTTTCGTTTGCGAGCTGCGAGGCACGTTGAAACTCCGCTTTCTGCTGTTCGCTCTGCTCTAGCTTGGTCAGTATTAAACGCAAGACGCCGTCATCGTTAAAGCCAGCTTGCACCATGTCATAAGGCGCGACCAAGCTGGTAAACTCATTAACCTCCGGATGCCACTTTTTGAAATCATCAAAAGCGAGATTGATACCAGCAATTCGATTGCGCATTTCCCTATACTCTTGCTCGGCTTTCTCTAACTCGGTGTGCGTCATCATAAGCAAGAAAGTACTCTCCATTGAGCTTGCTGAGGCGATAAAGCGGTTCGCTGCGTCACTAGACTCAGGGTTATCCTCACTCAGGAACGAACTAATTCGGTTCATCTCCGGCCCGATAGAGCTCAAGCCATAGCGAAAGCCACCCACTGCGGCGTTAATATCGCTTTGCATCTGAATCACCGCAGACTGTTTCGATAAGATGGAATTGGTGACTTGATGCAACTCTGCAACGTTTTCTCTCAGCATACTTGAGAGATGTTCAGCCACAGTGGATGTTTGCTCGATTACCCCATCACTCTGCTTTGCTAGCGCCTCAATTTGTGAAATGGTAAGAGGTAGTTCAGTGGGATCCGTAATTTGCATCCCATAGTTAAGTAACTTGACCTGTTCTAGCACATTGCGAGTGAGTGTCGCATTTGCCATTGCCATGGGTAACGCTTTTTGAGACAACTCTTCAAATTGTTCCCCAACCTGCTCCATTCCTTTGAAACTTGCGGTAGAAAGGGCTATAACAAGTGCGATGATAGTTAAAAATG
The DNA here is from genome assembly GCF_030248475.1 of Vibrio sp. D173a. Lineage (NCBI taxonomy): Bacteria > Pseudomonadati > Pseudomonadota > Gammaproteobacteria > Vibrionales > Vibrionaceae > Vibrio > Vibrio sp. D173a. The sequence continues at coordinate 45,960 of NZ_JAHGAH010000248.1, read as the reverse complement.
TTGCACTGATAGTCTGAATCAGTGAAAAAGAAAAGCGTAAACGTTTGCGCGTCGTCATAATTAATTTATGTTCTTTCTCGGGTTTGAATCAACTTTCCGTTTGTTCGTCACATAAGTGAGACAATAACGTGATTTGCTGCCCATATTAGGTATTGGTTATGACATTAATATTTCAGTTTTAAGTCGTAGGGATGACAGATGGGTGATGTGCGTCGTATTTATTTTCCTTTGATAATCAGTGTGCTATTTAGTGCTTGTTCATCTGGCCCAGATCCAGAAACGCACGCAGAGCACTCCCTCCCTGTAACTCAGCTCCTCTCAGATAATCAAAGTTTGTTCGACTTTTATGATGAATGGGAAGGTACACCTTATCGATTAGGTGGAACGAAAAAGTCCGGCATTGACTGCTCTGCATTCGTGCAAAAAGCATTTGTTGAAGCATACCAAATGTCGCTACCTCGAACGACACGCCAACAATCTAAGCAAGGCGTTGAAATGAGTTGGTCAGACGCGCAACAAGGTGACTTGGTATTTTTTAAAACGAGAAGAAGCACCTACCACGTAGGTATCTATCTAGGAAATAAACAGTTTATGCACGCTTCTACATCAAAAGGCGTGATCATTTCTAGAATCGATAACCCTTACTGGGCGTCGAAATTTTGGCAAGTAAGAAGAGTTACCATGTAACCCTCCTTTAGATTGAAATGACGAAAGATTAGAATCAGTCGTAAGTCGCGACAGCGGTATCAAATAAGTTTTTCACCAACGCAATGTACTCATCTAGGAAAGCGATCTGTTCATTGGTCGCTTTCTTCGTCCATACACCCGCAAGCACTTCACCCAAATCTTCCACTACCGCATCAGCTTCTTTTAGTAACTTAAAGCGCACACTTGAATGCAATTCTGGGTTTTGTTCGAATATCGCCATGATGTTCGACGCAACCATGTCCGTTACGACATCTTCAATGCTTTCTGATCCTGTGTCACCAATTTCAGACGTGAAAATGTCTAAGTTGAGTGACAAGTGCTCGATTAGAGCGAGATATCCATCGGTTTCTACAACCACTGTTTTTCTCCGTTTTGTGCAAGCCTTCGAAGCTGAAAGCGAATTAGTTTCAATAGTAAGACATGCCGAGAAAATTTCATTAACTTATTTCATATTAATAAGCATTGATGCACTAACTGCATGGTTTTTATCCAATTAGCTTAAGCATCCTTATGATTGCAGGTTTGATTTCTTCCACTTTCTTTAGCGCGATATAACGCTGCATCGGCACTCTTTAGCCATTGTGTATGACTCTCAAAATACGATTTATACTCGCAAACGCCGATACTTATCGTGTAGTTAATCAAAAACTCTTCAACTTTCACGATTTCTTGCTCAATTCGCTTTCGTAATCGTTCAGCAAAGTAATTGGCTTGTTCTTGATTAGTGTGCGGCAGTAACACCGTAAACTCTTCCCCTCCGAAGCGACCACAAATATCACTACTACGCGCTGTTTTACGCAACAGGCTTGAGGTACGACGAATCACCTCATCTCCCGTGTGGTGTCCGTAGGTATCGTTGACCTTCTTAAAGTGGTCGATATCGAAAATAACCAGTGAACTCGCCCCTTCGATGACTTTAAGTTGAGCGAACTCCTCTTTCAACGACTGCTCCCAATACGCTCGGTTAAACAATCCAGTAAGGCCGTCTTTACGACTGATTTCCGACAGATGTTGGTTAGTCTCTCGCAAATGAATACGGTTACGCGCCGTTTCGGAAACGTCGTTAATCTGAATGGCAATGCGGCTAACATCACCTGACAATGAGCGCAGAGGTGTGATCACAATATCTTGGAACATCAGGTTACTGCTGTTGGAAACCGGAGAGAAGTTGTTGAACTTAAAAAGGTATGGTCGGTTTTCCCAACTAGAGAATGAACGCGTTTCTAAATCTGCAGATGTCTTAAGCTTGGTTTCTAGCCACGTTCTGGACAGCTCTTCAAAGTGATCGAACAAGCACTCACCAAGAATATTCTGGGACAAAATACCACTATAAGACTGCATAAAGCTGTTCCAAACACAGACTTTATAGTCTTGATCGAGAACAATAAGCCCAGAGTCCATGGTATCCAGTATTTGAGTGACCCAGTGAAAGTCTGCTATGTCCAGCGTAATTTCGGACATTAGATTAGCTCCATAATTTCATAGATGATGTCTACGGATGATTTATCTATCAGGAACAGAACTTCACACTCAAAGTCGAGTGATTCTGCCATATAGGTGTATTCAATGGTAAAGAGTTCACCAGATTCTTCTTTTTCTTCACAGTAAGGTGTGATGGTTTCAATAATGCCAGGTTGGCGCAGGGAAAACTGTTTATCTAACTGGTTTCCCAAAGAAGTTAAGAATGATGAAACCAGTAGGTTCGATACGTTTAGAATGATTTCATTATGTGGCGTGAATTCCAACAGGTACCCAAGGCGCTCACCAATTTGGTTAATGTCTTTACCACGTAAGCAGACCAGCGCTTCACCATGAATGCCACCGCCTACAAAGCGCTGCGCAACCGCCACGGAGCCATCTCTTCCAATAACGTCCACCAGCGTCATATGGAGTTCACCATAAGACAAAGGGCCAACATGAGGAACTGGAAGCTGAATGAATTCTCGTAAGTGGTCTGCCATGATCGCGGCACCTTTACCCAAAGCGATATTCGCGACTTCGCGGAACTTCGATAAGGGAGAGACCTCAGCAACAGGTAAAGGTTCTGCATTAGCATGAGCACTGAAGGCATAATGTAACCCCAGCTTTTCGTAGAGAGGAATGATCTCTTCTTCAGCCAGAGGCTTGGCGATAAAATCCATTGCACCAAGCTCTAAACATCGTTGCTTGGCTTCGTGTTGGACATCACCCGAAATAATGACAATCTTGGTTGGATATTGACTAACGGGTAACGACTCTAGTACTTCGAACCCATCCATGACGGGCATGGTCAAATCGAGGAACAAAACGTCAATATTTTGTTCCGCTAGGATTTTCAAAGCCTCATGGCCGTCTTGGGCCTCAAGTAGGTGTAATGATGTATCTTGTACGATGGAGCGGGTAATCAACTTTCGTGCGACTGCCGAATCATCACAAATTAGTATTTTCATGCCACCAATGGAACTAAAGTCAAAAAAATTATAATACTAGCTGTGCTGTTATAGCTCCATATGTTAAGCCGATAAATCATAGGGTTATAGGCGACGTGATTCACACTTATAAACATTTTTCACTATAGGTGGAAAAATTATTGTCGAAGTTTGCTTCACTCCGCGTCAATGTTCCGCCGTTTATCCTAAACTATTGTTGGTCAAATAGATAAGCGAGGTTTTGTATGTGGCAAGCAATATCGCAGCAGCTTTCTGATACCTTGATGTTCGAATATCAAATAACTGAGAAGGTAAAACTCTCGGGTGGGGACATCAGTGAAAGCTATATGATCAATGACGGAGAGCAGCGCTATTTCGTCAAACTCAACGATCGGGATTTCTTAGCCAACTTCGAAGTCGAGGCGGAAAGCCTGCACTTATTACGCGAAACCTCTACTCTATTTGTCCCAGAGGTTGTTTTGGTCGGAAAAACCAAGACGAACTCCTTTATTATTCTCAATTATCTGCCAACGAAACCGCTTGAAGATGCCGATAACAGCTTTAAATTTGGCGAACAATTAGCGCGTCTCCATTTGTGGGGAGAACAGAAAGAATTTGGTTTCGATACCGACAATTATATTGGTTCGACGCTGCAGCCTAACCAGTGGCATAAAAAATGGTGTGTGTTCTTTGCTGAACAACGTATAGGCTGGCAGCTTCAATTGCTGAAAGAAAAAGGCGTTTCTTTGGTCGATATCGATGACTTTATTGACGTCGTGAAACAGCTTTTGTCTCATCACGTCCCGCAACCTTCTCTATTGCATGGTGACCTATGGAACGGGAATGTGGCACTAACACCTGCCGGCCCTATCTGTTATGACCCATCCTGTTACTGGGGAGACCGTGAATGCGACCTCGCCATGACTGAGTTATTTGGAGGTTTCCAACCTGATTTTTATCAAGGATATGAATCAGTTGCACCACTTCCTGCTGGATATGAAGAACGGAAAGACATTTATAATCTTTACCATGTTCTCAACCATTGTAACCTGTTCGGAGGGCATTACCTCGAGCAAGCACAATCGATAATCAAGAAGATAATTTCTTATTGATTTGGAAGGGAAAGATCATTACTGAGTGTAAAATTTCGACGCACATCACCCAAGATAATGACCCCAAGCCCAACGTTGGGTTTGGGGTCAACTTTTGCACTTATTTCGACTCAATTAGCAACAAGAGCACCTAATATTCAAAGTAGCTCGACTTACGTTGTATCTCTAACTCTAAGAGACAAGCGAGTAACTAAGGGCTGTATTTTCTCTACAACAAAGTATTAAAAGCCCTGCAATACTAGGAGTTTTTGTATGCAAAATTACACTGAAAGACATGTGAAATGTCCCCACTGCGGGCACTCAATCGGCATCACGCTCGATGCAAGTAATGGTAACCAAGAGTTCTATGATGACTGTCCGGCCTGTTGTCATGCGATTCACCTCAACATGAAAGTTGATGAGTTGCAGCAGAAAGTCGAATTGTTCATCGACGACAACTACGAGTAACAACTTATCCCCCCAATAGAAATAAGAAAAGGAGCCTCGAGTGCTCCTTTGTTATTTTTACTCTGTTACTTTTACCTGGTTAGGCAAAGCCAACTATTGCTCGAAGATCTAAAGCTGCTTCGCGGCCAATACACGTTCTACCGTATCAACAATCGCTTGCGTTTGCGGGTCGAATTCCACATTGATCTTTTCTCCGGCTTGGCGACGACCAAATAGTGTTCTTTCTAGTGTTTCCGGAATTAAATGAACAGAGAAACGATTGTCTTCAACTTCACCAATCGTCAGTGAACATCCGTCGAGGCCGATATAACCTTTAGCAAGTACATACTTCATGGATTCTTGCGGTAGCGTAAACCAAATCGTACGGTTGTTTGTTGTATCAATCACTTCCGAGATTTCAGCCATCAAACTGATGTGGCCCGACATGCTATGACCACCAATCTCATCGCCAAACTTAGCCGCGCGCTCAATATTTACACTGTCGCCTTCCTCTAACTCACCAAGGTTGGTCAGCGCTAACGTCGCTTGCATTAGGTCAAAGCTGATTTGAGTCCCTTCGATTTTGGTTACAGTGAGACAACAGCCGTTGTGCGCGACAGATGCGCCAATTTCTAGCCCTTCATTTAATGCTCCTTCAAGCACCAAAACGTGAGTTTGAAAACGATCTTTCTTGTCGATATGAACGACTTTAGCCGTACCTTGAACAATTCCTGTAAACATTCTTTTTACCTATTTGTTATACGCAATTGATAGCCAAGACAAACGTCCACAGCTGATTTTTACAATCGCCTACCAATTAACCAAAATTCCACATGTTGTAGGTATGGCATCGGAGCATACAATTGTTTATCATCTGCGCGGAGTTCCTTCGAGGCATTTTTTCACCTTATAGTGACTAAAATCAACCATCAGATCAGTTCATCACATCTTTTGTCCTCAAGTACTCCCTATCTTTTCAAATAATTTCTTTTACAACCTATTGTTACGCTCTGGAGTATTTCGTGCATCGCTATAAAGAAGAAGCATCGAGTCTTATAAAATTAGCAACCCCTGTGTTGATCGCTTCTGTCGCGCAAACGGGGATGGGCTTTGTAGATACCGTAATGGCAGGTGGCGTAAGTGCGACCGACATGGCAGCGGTTTCTGTGGCAGCAAGTATTTGGCTTCCATCAATTTTATTTGGTGTGGGCTTATTAATGGCACTTGTGCCGGTAGTCGCTCAGCTTAATGGCTCAGGTCGTCGCGTTAAGATTCCATTTGAGATCCAACAAGGCATTGTCCTTGCGCTACTGATCAGCATTCCAATCATCGGAGTGTTATTCCAGACCCAATTCATTCTTGGGTTAATGGATGTCGAAACAGCAATGACAGAGAAGACCATTGGCTATATCCATGCGGTTATTTTCGCGGTTCCAGCCTTCTTGTTGTTCCAAACCTTGCGCAGCTTTACTGATGGTATGTCTCTCACTAAGCCTGCAATGTTTATCGGCTTTATTGGTTTGATGCTGAACATTCCACTTAACTGGATTTTCGTTTACGGCAAATTCGGTGCTCCAGCACTCGGTGGTGTTGGCTGTGGCGTTGCAACAGCCATCGTGTACTGGGTGATGTTTGGCTTACTACTACTTTACGTGACAACTTCAGCTCGCCTAAAGAGTATCAATCTATTTGGTGAGTTCCACAAACCTCAACTTAAAGCGCAAATTCGTCTGTTCAAACTGGGCTTTCCTGTGGCCGCGGCGTTGTTCTTTGAAGTTACCCTGTTTGCTGTGGTAGCACTCTTGGTTTCACCACTAGGGTCAATTATTGTTGCCGCGCACCAAGTTGCGATTAACTTCTCTTCGCTTGTGTTCATGCTACCAATGAGTGTGGGCGCGGCAGTAAGTATTCGCGTAGGTCACCGCTTGGGTGAAGAAAACGTAGACGGTGCACGAGTCGCTTCTCGAGTGGGCGTCATGGTCGGTCTGGCGCTTGCAATGATGACCGCTATCCTAACGGTGTTGTTCCGTGAGCAAATTGCCCTGCTCTACACTAATAACCCAGAAGTAGTTGAACTTGCGATGGTGTTATTGTTGTTCGCTGCAATCTACCAATGTACAGATGCGGTTCAAGTTATCGCAGCTGGTGCACTGCGCGGCTACAAAGATATGCGTGCTATCTTCAACCGTACTTTCATTGCCTACTGGTTGCTTGGTTTGCCTATCGGCTACGTGCTTGGCCGTACAGATTGGATTGTTGAGCCTATGGGTGCACAGGGTTTCTGGCTAGGTTTCATCATCGGTCTTTCTTCTGCGGCATTCCTATTGGGTATCCGCCTGCGTTGGATGCATCGCCAAGAGCCAGAAGTGCAGTTAAACTTCTCTCAGCAATAATTCAAATTAAAGCGTGACTCGATTTGAACGCATCATTTTAAAGCCAGCATCCGCTGGCTTTTTTGATCTCTCACGGCCGTCTGAAGGTATACTTATCTGAGTGATTAAAAAGGAAATGCTGTGAGAACTTCACTTATCGCAACAACGCTTTCGCTATCAATAACCTTGCTAAGTGGGTGTAACGAGTGGTTCAACCCGGAGAAAGCAGTGTTTGAGAAATACAACCAACGCCTGGCGAATGTATTAGACGTGTCGGAATCTGCGCTTGAACCTTCACCTGCGATTACCATTCCTGATAAACGGGAGCTGTTCCAAGAGCTCCCTCGCCTGTCGCTTGGGTTACTAGAAAGTTATCAACTACGTCAATGTGGATTGTTCAATTTGATTGCGGAAAAAAACTCGCAGCTCGGGAAAGTGCAAGACGCTTTTTACGATTTTGATTATCAAACCAGTTTACTTAGAACATTGAATGGCTGCTTGAGTGAGTACCCATTGAGTGATGAAGAAAGCACAAAGCTCAGCGGATTGTACGATCAGAAATGGCATCACCTGACAGTACACCTCGACAACATGCTGCTCACCAGTGACGCAATGCGCAAACAACTTACTGGCTCCGCGTGGCTCCCCTTGGAAAGCAAAGAACAGGTCGCTCACGTACGGGATGCTTTCTTCGTGTTGAATGCCATGTACCAAACCCCTTATCGCACGCTTTCTCGACTACCTGAAACCACCATCGTGAACTACCAAGAAGAGCTAGAAAAAACGCGTCTCATTGGCCGACTCTATTACACATTAATTGATGCGACTCACTGGTTAAATCACACCACACAGATGCTCGAAGCAAACCAAGACAAAATTATTTGCGGTGCTAACCGTGATACCACTCAGTTTCGGTATTTAAGAAATGTGTTTCAATCCATCTATGTTGCAGAAGTGCAACCTTACATGGCCTTTGTTGATGGCACTTATCAGCAGTTAGAGGGTGGGATTAACTTAGTTGAGCGTAGAATGGCAGCGCACGGTGCGGGTTATGGTATTGAAGAAGCACATGAACAATTTCGCAGAGAGACTTTAGAGCACGTTCAATTCTGGAAAGGCTTATTCAAACGTTGCGGGGTAACGGTTGGTAATCAGTGAAGAGACAACACACCAAACTTTGTCATTGAGAAATTCGTTCTCGTAAGAATCGCGCGAACCGAGGCTTCCCGTTATGGGTATATCCGTTGTATCGAAACGTGATTGTCGAGCCAATCTTTGGCGGTGATTTCCTCACATCATCGGTAAAGCCACTGCCTATATAAAACTCAGTCCCGTCCGTCAATCGAACTAGCACCGCTCCCATCATTCCCAGTAGCCGTCCCGTGCCGGGCTTGTACCCAATCACAGTCGCTTCTGCATCTGCAAAACGTTTTAATTTGAGTAAATCACTTCCCCTGCCTGCTTGATAACGGCTTCACACTTTTCTAAGCATCACGCCTTCGCCATCAGATTGCGAAATGTGATCTAACTGTTCAAACAAATGTTTCTCATCTTGAATGGCGCGATGCTCAACGTACTTAATATGCGGTGCATCCATTGCAAGCACTAAATGCTGAATATTGTAGTAGCGCTTTCTGTAATCTCCTGCCGAATAAGGCATGTCAAACACCATAAAGTCGATACGCTGCCAAACGCTTTAAATGGGCGTCTTATCCAATACCGTTTGTTGCACAAGATGAAAGTTACCTCGCCCTGCCCACAACTCCCCATCCAATGGGTAATCGGGCAATACGCGAATGAACCATTCCGGTGCGTATATGCGATTTCCATTACGAGTAACCAGATGCTGGCCTGTCCAATAAGATCTAATACCGTCCAACTTCTCGCTGTACCAATATTGGGAAATATCGATTCCGTCTCGATAAGAATCCGCGAGTGAAACCGGAGGATGTAAATGTGGACCCGCTTGCGGCTGTGCGGACGCAATCACGGCAAGTGCAATCAATGTCATTCTTAATGGCATGAGGAAACCTTTTTAATAAAGATTACCTATTGAACCGCATCTATTCATAAACGCCTAACCACAATTGACGTTCTTCGATCAATCGCAACTCCAACTCGCAATTAAATGCAACAACATACATAAAGTTCAGACAGATCTGGCACTTTAAAACAGGGGGATTTTTACGTTTATTTGATTCTCAAATTGAGAACACAAGTATTCTCAAAATGAAACCCTTCTCGCTATTAGTTTAAACCTCTGTTTTTAAAGACATTCACAATTGGCACACTCTCTGCTCTATTGAACCCAAGAAATCTTCAAACGGAGAGTGAAGCATGGAATTACGCAAGCAAGAAACGGCACCAAATACCTTAACCATTGAGTTTTTTGGCGATTTAGACGCAAAAGGCTGCCGTCAAGCACAGCATCAAATTGATGAAGTGATTCACAGTGATCATCACAAGGAAGTAGAAATAAACCTGCAACACGTCCAATTTCTTGATTCTTCAGGTATTGGTGCCATTGTTTATTTATATAAGCGCCTAGTTGAACGTGAACGCAGTATGATCATCGAAAACGTATCGGGACAACCATTGGAAATTATGAGCCTGCTACGTATCAATCACGCGATTCCGGTCAATTCAAAAGGTCACTAAAAAACCGGTTAATACGGAGGTTGGCATGGTGAAACTCTTACGACAAAGCGTGTTGTGCAGTCTTGTAGTCGGCACGTTTGGTTGCTCGACATTTGACTACCCTGATAATGGCAAGGGTGGCATGGCGGAAAATTACCAAGACATCTCCATCGAGAACTATCAGTTTTCACCTGTGATGCCAGACGAACCTCTTGGCCCTGAACATGGTTTGCGTTTCGACTGGCAACTAACCAAGTTGCATTTAGATGCTTTGATCCAAGAAGGTGCTCGTTGGTGCTTCCCTGCAGCGGTCGTTCAAGCACTTGAGAAACAAAATCGCATTGCTCGTGAACTTGAAGGTGGATTGTTATTGGATGCCGCCAACGACATCGTAATTCAACGTCGTCGTCTCAACCAACTTGAGCTCCAATTGGACTACGTGCTATCTCAAACCACTTGTAAGCCACCGCAAGACATCGAAGCGCTACGCAGCGACCTCAACATCGTCGCCAACATTTATGATCTACTGAACGTGGATAACCAGTTCGCCATCGATTCTGCAGAGATTAACCCTAAATACATGGGGCACCTTGCAGAAGCAGCTTACATCCTACGTGACCACCCTTCTCTTTCATTGGTTGTAACCGGACACGCTGACGCAACCGGCACGCCAGAATACAATCAAAAGCTAGCGCAAGATCGAGCAGAACAAGTGAAACGCTATTTAAACGTATTTGGCATTACCTCTGACCGTGTGCAAACAAAATCCGTGGGTGAAACGCTGCCTCTGTACGACGGGCAAACACCCGCAGTGCGGTTAACCAATCGCCGTGTCAGCATTGAAGTTCTTAATGCGAGATCTGACACCAGCGCAGAAATGGACATGGGAGGCACATTATGAGATTCCTCAAAGCGACTATCTCCCTGATTATGCTGTGTATCATCACCACGATGAGCTCTGCATGGGCTGATGAAGATGACGTGGTTAGAGTCGGTGATTTAGTGCAAATCAACCTACCCGGTGAAGCTTCTCTTAACAAAGGCTTCCAAGTCGACAAACGTGGCCGAATCAATTTGCCGGAGATTGGGCCGATATTTGTAGCTGGTTACAACGAAGCCCAGCTACAAAATGTGATTACAGATAACCTCAAAACGGCTTTTAGGGATGTGGACAACGTGCGTGTCTTCGTTAAGGAGCAACAGTTACTCATATCCGTGCAAGGTTATGTGGTCAAACCAGGAGAATACACACTCCCTTCTGGCTCCAACATTCAAATGTTCCTCTATGAAGCAGGAGGTCTGCGGGCCGGGGCTCAATTGGACAAAATCATCGTCAAGCGCGGTAACAAGAACATAGAATTCGACTATAAACTTTTTCTCGATACTGGCGATGATTCCAAACTACCAGCTCTAGAATCTTTAGATGTGCTTTTCGTCCCTGCATCCCCTCTAGTTGGGAATATCGAGCAAGAATTCGATGCAGCGAAATTCGCAAACTCTGGTGACAGTGCCGATTCCGCCCGTGCCATTAAAGTGTTTGGTGAAGTGAATGCACCCGGTTCATTCACTTACAAACCAAATACGACGCTCGTTGACGTGATCATGCGTGCCGGCGGTGTTACTCGTTACGCCAGTGTGGAACAGATCCGCGTGATCACTAATAACACGCCCGTCATGTTTAATCTTAAGCGCTATTTAGACTCGGGCGACCAAAGCTTACTGCCTAAAGTTCTGCCCGGCACGACCATTTTTGTACCAAAACAAGAAGAAGAAATTAAAGCCGGTGCAAACGTGGTTTATGTCATGGGTGAAGTTGCTCACCCAGGCGCCTATGAAGGTAAAAAAGGCGCGAGTTTTATGGACATTCTCGCCAATGCAGGCGGTCCGACACGTTTTGCTGAATCTCGCCAAATCCGCGTCATTAAAGCCGACGGTGGCGTGATCAGTTTCGATCTAACTTCGCATACCGAAGGGCTGTCGAATCAGCGTGTACCCGCAGTAGGTCCGGGCGATGCGATATTTGTCCCAGAGAAGACAGATATGAACGAAAAATCTTGGCTCAAAGTCGCGCCGAGTCGCGCCGTTGCGGTGATGGGTGAAGTTGTTCGTCCCGGGCGCATCGAATGGTCGGACGAAATGGATTTAATAGACCTGATCGCTCATGTTGGCGGCCCTACTCGCCGCGCAGACACCAGCAAAGTGGAAGTATCTAACAACGGCAAAGTCACCAAGTTCGATTTAGACAAATACATACTTCAGGGCTCACCGCATTCTAAACTGCCAAGGGTGTCCGCTGGTACTGTCGTTCGTGTACACGCGCTTCCCGACGATCCATCCGACAACAAATCGCAGTGGGTAAGTCAAAGCTCTGATGCTTCAATCTACGTCTTTGGCCAGATCAATGCACCAGGTCGATACCGCTTTACGACTGAGATGCACTTCCTTGACATTCTCTCAGTGGCGGATGGACCGACAAAGGATGCTGACATTCACAATATTAGAGTGACACACCGTGGATTGGGCTACGCCAAAGTCAGCAAGCTCAACCTATCGCTTTATTTTGAAACGGGTGATGAATCAATTCTCCCAGATGTTCGCCCAGGCGATACGATTTACATCCCTGAAAAAGATAGGAACTGGTTAGACCGTTCGAAAGAATCCACCGTTCGCGTATTAGGGGAAGTTCACTCACCGGGTCGTTATGTTTTTAATGACAACATGACGATTCTCGACATACTCGCCGAAGCTGGTGGACCCAGTGACAGCGCTTATGTCGAGAAAATCAGTGTGGTTAACATGTCTTGCTGCCAAGGTCAGGCTCGAGTCTTTAACTTGGCTGAATTCAGCAAGACTGCAAACATCTACGATCTACCTGTGATACGAGCTGGCGATACAATTTACGTTCCGCATAAAGATGAAAGCTTTGCCGAAAAAGCTCGTGCTGGTTTGCGTGATTTGCTGCAAATCACCACCACCATCGTACTGATAGGAGCGTTGTAATGACCATTCCTGCAACACATGCCGAGATTGAGCAAATCTATCTACAAAGTGAGCTCAAAGGTTATAAGTCTATTTGTGTGGTTGCTTGCCAATCTGAAGACGGCGTAACCTCTGTCGCTTCCGCATTGGCGGAACGTTTAATTCTAGCCGGACATAGAACCCTGTATGTAGACTTGAACCTATTTAAGCCCGCTTATAGTACGGTACATGCCTTCGATGAAGACAGTGAAGAAGTGGGACAATTGATCGCTCGTAAAGAAGATCATCAAACATTAGTAGGATTAACAGTCCCAGCTTTGGCAAGTACACAGCTTGCTTACCGAGATCCGACAATGCTACGCAACGCCGTCGAGGCTTGGCTCAAACAATACGATCGAGTGGTGATTGACACCTCTCCTCTGCTTAGCATGAACCGGAGCAATATTCCGGCACAAGTAGTTGCCGGAGTCTGCAATGCATGTGTATTAGTTGCTTGTTATGGTTCGACTACCACCAGCCAAATTGATCAAGCCAAAGCACTATTAGAGACAAGTAATGCCAATCTCTTGGGCGCGGTGCTTAACATGAAACACAACGCTGACCTCAAAGACGAGCTCCTTCGCCAGATCAAAAAGCTACGATTTGTGCCAGAAAAGCTCAAAGCAAAAATATCTGAACAAATCAAAAACAGTGAATTGTTTACCCTATAGGGAGCGCACACTATGAATACTCAAACAGGCACAGCATTAGAGGCAGAGTTGGTCGACGAGTTGATTCTCCAACAAATGATCAAAGACACATGTGCGGAGGTCATGCCCACGTTGATAGAGCACTACATTGAAGAGTCCCGAGAGCGCGTCGAAAAAATCCAGCAAGCATTAAGCAACCAAGATAAAGAAATGATAGAGTTTGAGGTGCATACGTTAGGCAGCTCGGCCCTCGCGCTGGGTAACCGCACTCTGTCACGACACGCTCGTACCATAGAAAAGCATTGTGTCGAAGGCGACACCGATCTCGCTTTTGAGCTCTGCCAATCATTACCAGAACTTGCAGAACTATCATTTCTCGCGTTAAACCAAAGAAAAGAGCAAGGTTTTGAAGACTAAGCAGGAAGAAAACGAATTTAATCCACTAAAAATAGAGAACTTTCAGCAATCCTCACTGTGTGTGCTAATACTTAAATATAAAGATTCTCAAAATGAGAAGCGCGAACAAGCCATTTGCTTGAGGTAATAAATTGAATTCATCATCACTGCATGAATCTCAAGCCGACTTAACGGATTAAAACAACAATTTATACAAGTTGGGAAAGGATTATGAGACCAAGGGTGTTACTGGTAGAGGACTCTACTTCACTAGCCATACTTTATAAGCAGTACGTCAAAGATGAACCTTACGACATTTTTCACGTTGAAACTGGCCGTGAGGCGATTCAATTCATTGAGAGCAACAAACCACAACTTATTATTCTCGACCTAAAACTTCCAGACATGTCCGGTGAAGACGTTCTTGATTGGATTAATGAGAATGAGATTCCAACCTCTGTCATCATCGTAACGGCGCATGGTAGCGTTGATCTAGCCGTCAACCTGATCCAGAAAGGCGCAGAAGATTTCCTAGAAAAGCCCATCAACGCAGATCGTTTGAAAACCTCCGTTGCCTTGCATTTAAAACGCGCCAAACTAGAAAATCTCGTCGAGAACATTCAATCGACTTTCGATCGTCACAACTATCACGGATTTATTGGCTCTAGTCTTCCAATGCAGGCGGTTTACAAAACCATTGATGCAGTTGCCCCGACCTCAGCTAGCGTATTTATCGTTGGTGAAAGTGGTACAGGTAAAGAAGTGTGTGCCGAAGCGGTTCACCGACAAAGTGATCGCAGAGACAAGCCATTCATTGCAATTAACTGCGGCGCTATCCCTCGTGATTTGATGGAAAGCGAAATATTTGGCCATGTAAAGGGAGCTTTCACTGGCGCTACCATCGATCGTAAAGGTGCAGCGACCCTTGCTCATGGTGGCACACTATTCTTGGACGAACTGTGTGAAATGGAGCTAGAGATGCAGAAAAAGTTATTACGCTTTCTGCAAACGGGAACCTACATGCCTCTCGGGGGCACCAAAGAGATGAAAGTCGATGTTCGTATTATCTGTGCAACCAACCGAGACCCTCTGAAAGAGGTAGAAGAAGGTCGTTTTCGTGAAGACTTGTATTATCGCGTTCATGTCGTCCCCATCGACATGCCGCCGCTAAGAGAAAGAGGCAGTGACATTGTCATGCTAGCGAAGCACTTTTTGCTCACTTATGCCAAACAAGATAAGAAGAAGTTCAAACACATCGGTAACGACGTCCAGCATGTCATTAAGAGCTACGACTGGCCAGGGAATGTTCGCCAGCTACAAAACATCATTCGTACCATTGTTGTATTAAATGATGACGATAAGGTAACGCTAACGCACTTGCCTGTTCAACTGACTCGTAAGCCGAAAAAGACGCCTTCTGTATCGCCTGCGAATGCTGAGAGCGCAGAGGAAACAAGCATCATTACCGAACAAACCTACTCCGTGCAGAATGAAGCCTTCCCAACCTCAGAGCCAACAAGCGCCGCCTATTCTTTCTCTGAGCCTGAAAGCCAACCAACTATCTCTGGAGTACAAAGGGCTTCAGTCTATTTCAATTCAGACGGCAGCATTCGTCCGATGTGGGAAGTCGAGCGAGAGGCGATTCAAAACGCAATTGCTTACTGTGATGGAAACGTACTTAACGCTGCGGTGATGTTGGAACTCAGCCCCTCAACGGTCTATCGCAAAAAACAAGCTTGGGAAGCGGATGAAGCTAATCTCAAACAATCTTGAGGTCCCCATTGCGGGTGAAGTCTGGATACTATTGGATAGTGGTGTGTTTGGAGGGATCGAAAGTCACGTTATCGAACTCAGCAAAGGACTACAAGCGTCGCATGTTCATGTAAGAGTGGTGTTGGTGTCAGAATCCTCACCACCCGCACCACTGGTTGGAAAACTCGAACATGCCAACATTCCCTTCAGTTACCTCTGGCACCTCTGTCCAAAATCGGAACGTTCCAAGAATATCCCAATTAAACAAATGACCAGTGCGATAGCCGAACACCAACCTAGCGTTATACACACTCACGGATACAAATCAGCGTTACTAGCCAGAGGAGCGAAGCTCTTTACGCGTACCTTCCCCCGCCTTATCTCTACTTTTCATGCCGGCGAGACGCCCAAAGGGAGAGTCTGGCTGTACGACTGGCTTGACCGACACTCAGCTCGTCTTTCCGATCATTGCTTTGCGGTTAGCCAAGCGATACAACACAAGCTCCCTACTCAATCAGAATTGCTTAATAATTTTGTCTCTATTCCCAACCACCACTGCCGCTATCAAGAAATCGCTTTTGTAGGCCGCTTGAGTCACGAGAAAGGCGCAGATCGTTTTATGGAAGTCGCGCGACACATTCCCGACCACCCCTTTTCTATCTACGGAGATGGCCCTGAAAAGAGCTCATTGGTTGAAAATACACCTTCTAATGTCATATTTCACGGATACCAAAGCGACATGGATGCTATTTGGAGCAACATCAGCGTCCTCGTGATTTCATCCCGTTATGAAGGGTTACCAATGGCAGCATTGGAGGCTATGGCTCGTGGCATTGTCGTGATAAGCCTGGAAGTTGGTCGACTGCCCGATCTCATCGAAGATGGAAGAAATGGATTCCTCGCTCACAACATCGTCTCACTTATCGGCAAAATCAATCAATGGTTAGGCATGAGCCACAGCGAACAGTATTCACTGCGTCATAACGCAATTGAGACCATCAAAGCTCATTACTCCTCTAGCTGCATCATTCCTGTTCTTATTGAACGCTACCAAATTGCGAACCCTACTTGATGCATATCCATTCTCAAATTGAGAAGTCTTCACCTTAGATTCTCTTTCTTCCCCACTTCCCACGCAAAAACAGAGGTTTAAACCAATAGCATATTTTGGCATTTCGGTTGCAATGGTTAACTAAAACAGATTGGCTGACCGAGGTAACACATATGACTAACCCAAAACGCATTCTCTATGTGCATTACGGGGACAATTGGATTCGCGGCAGCGAAAGAGTGCTGTTAAACCTTGTCTCAAACATCGACAGCAACCAGTACCAGCCTTTCGTTTGGTCAAACTGCGCGCCACTCATCGAGCGGTGCCAATCATTAGGTATCGTGACAAAGTATTCCGATTTCAGTCTAGTTGGCGGATGGAACACGCCACGATGGGATATCAGTGGCTGGAACGATTTGATCAAACAAGGCACAACCTTGATCGAAAACCACAACATTGACCTTGTCCACGTAAACAGTGGCGGCCCATGCCAATGGATGTGCCTAGCTGCTCGAATGAATCACATCCCTTTGGTAACGCAACTTCATTGCCACTACACCTTGCTTGACCGTTTCTCACTGGGTCTGCACCTTTCTCCAAAATTGATTTGTGTGAGTAAAGACGTAGGTCACGAGATTCTCAAAGATGGCTACCCAGAAGAACATCTCCATGTCGTTCATAACGGCGTGTCATTGGAGAGTCACGATGCACCTATCGATGTCAGAGATCGTCTGGGCATTCCGCACCAAGCATTTACCTTTATTTCGGTTGGATCTCTCATTAAACGCAAAGGCTTTGACCGCTTAATCCAAGCCATGCGTATGCACAACTACTATCAACATAATCCACACTTGGTAATTGTTGGTGACGGTGAAGAAAGTATCTCGCTGAAGCAGTTAGCCGTTGATTTGGGTGTGAAGGAGCGTGTGCATTTTGTTGGGGAACAACATAACGCCGGAGACTGGATGAGAGGTAATGTAGATGCCTTCATCAGTGGAGCTTACGAAGAGGCATTTGGTCTCGTTCTTGGTGAGGCGGCACTCGCGAAGTTACCAATCATCGCACCAAAAACAGGTGGCATCCCGGAATTGTTTGAGCACAACCACAGTGCTCTATTGTTCGCTAATCATGGTATGGCAAGTCTGTTAAATGCAATTCAGCAAATGATTCAAAATGCGCCGCTACGAAATAAGCTAGCCGAAAATGCGCATCAACACGCGAATCAGCATCTGACGGTTTCTGCCTCAGTCAAAGCAATTGAAGACATTTACCGCGATGAACTGACGCAGAAAGAACTGACATCCATGCCTGTCAGCCACTGCATGAAACCAATTTCGCGCTGGTTAAACATCAACTGAGGAGCTAGCCATGAAACGTGTTTTGATGTTTGACGCAATTCCAATGCAAGGCGGCTCTAAAATTGCCAACGCTGAATTGATTAAACAGTGCGACCAGCGTGACGTCATTAGCTATCTCGCAACAACGCACCCAGAGCATTGGACCGCTGCTTTTCGCTCCAATCCTCGCGTTCAGGTGCTTAAGATCAAATGTTCACCCATCACGTCACATCATGGTATCGCTTATTGGTTGATGAACTGTTTCTACTTAATCCAGCTCTTCTTGGTTACACTGAAGCTACCCAAGCTTGATTGGTTTATGGGTCTATCTTCGCCAAACAACGACATGCCTTTGTACCTGCTTCGTTTACTTTCTCGCAAACCTATCGTTCAAATGGTTCACGGACCAGTCGGCGTTTCACGTACTTCAGGCTATTGCTTGGTAAAAGCCCATGCGATTCATTACCTAGCCAATACCCGCGATTCAATGATTAATGCGCTTATGGCTTACCTAAAAGAGCCGAGACCTGCCGTAGAGCGCTACTGGACAACGCTAAATGCAAGTTCCTTCGTGAATGGGCTTTCTTCGCAGCGTACACCGAAGCAAGCGAATCCAATTTCCAAGCGTGTGTTTTGGGCAGCAAGTTTGTTGAAATGGAAGAATGTTGATTTACTGCTCGAAGCAATGCAGCAAGACGAAGCGACTTACCTTAATGCAATCATTTGCTATATCAAGCCCAACATAGCAGGCGTGGATTGCTCTGAGCCTGATTTTACTCACCCAAACGTCGAATGGCACGAGTCACCAAACAACTTAGATGAGCTTCGCGCACAGTGTGGGGTGTTTGTATCAACCAGCATCAATGAACCGTTTGGTCTATCTATACTAGAAGCCTTAGCTGCTGGCATGTGCGTTGTTATTCCTCAGGATGACAGTTACTGGGATCGCGTGCTAACACACGGTAAAAACTGCTTTAAATACATACCGAATGATGCAGCGTCGCTGCACAACGCGATCGTTCTTTTGAATGAATCACCATGGCTGAAAGTCACCATGGGACTTGAAGCCTTGAATGTTGCGAGCCTATATACCGCTGAACGTTGCTATTTCTCGGTCACTCAACAGCTTTGCAAAGACCCTTCTAGTAAAGAACCACAAAGCGTAAAGAAGCGTGACAAAGCTAAATGGTACGACCATGCTTAAAGCTATGACTAATATGTCACTTTTTGCCGTTGCGTTGGTGATCAACAAAAGCATTAGCCTCATTATGCTGCCTGTACTTCCGCAATTTTTGGCACCAGAGCAAATGGGCAAACTGGAGTTACTCACTTCTTTCGGCGTGGTTACAGCCCTACTTGCAAGCATGGCAATACATGAAGCGTTGTATCGTTTCGCCGGAGTGGAAAAAGACAAAGAAAAACAAGTGGCCATGCTTAACCACCTTTATTCGTTGTCCATTACGATTGCTGCAGTGATTGGTTTGATATTGCTGTTTATCATCTTAGTCGCGCCGATCCCTAGCCCATTTTCTCAGTTCGAGTTCATCGTGCTGATGCTCACAATTATTCTGGAAGGCGCCATTGGTATCGGTACAGCTTGGCTACGCATGCAAGATGACAAAGCCAAAACATTATTGCATGTGATGGTAACAACCACTGCTCTTCAGGTGGTGTTCATTGTTGCTGCTTTGATAATTTATCCTCACGTCATTTCTGTCTTGCTCGGTGGCTTATTGGCTGCCGTGATTCAATTCATCTGGTTACACATCGTCAATAAGTACAAGGTCGTTATACCTGACCTGACGTTGGCGATACAACACTTGCATTACTGCATTCCGGTCATGATGTCGGCGCTAGTCGCTTTCTGTATTAACGGTGCTGAGCGTTGGTTTATTGGTGCTAATGCATCACTGGCTACGCTTGGTGTTTATGCGATCGCGGTGAAGTTTGCTATTGGCATGTGTATATTGGTTCAACCTTTTTGCATGTGGTGGATGCCGCGACGATTCGCGTACTTGAAGCGGAGCCGTGGTGTGGAAGCGGTGAGAATTTCCCATCTCGGTATAATCTACATTGCAGCACTGAGTGTGCTTGCCGCGACACTTGCCTTCATTGTGATCAATCATTTTTTGCCTGATACGTATCAGCAAGCTGCACTTTACACCCTCTTCCTCTTGCCGATAGCCATGCTTAAAGAATGGAGTGAACTACTGAATATCGCCATTTTATACAAACGCAGAACGCGTTGGTTATTAGGCATCAATATTACCGCTGCAGGTATCGCTATAACGTTACTCTTTGTACTTTCTTCCCTAGGTATTTATGGCGTATTTATTGCGCTTTACTATGCACAATTGGCCAAGCTGGTCATGACGTTCATCATTGGGCAGCAATGCATACACTTACCATTCCAACTCAGTTTAATGGTCGCGTTACATATCATCTCTGGTCTGGCACTGTTCCTGCTCCACTCTGCTCAATCCATCGGGGGAGCAATCGCCATTTGCGTTTTGACATGCGTACTGTTTGCAGGTGTCGCATTCAGATTCATCCGCAGGAGTACACGCACCAATCTTGTAAATAAACTAAGGGCTGAAGCAAAAAGAGTATCGTTATGAATACCAAGGATGGAAGACCCGCACAAATTGCCGCTGCAACCACCATCACTGTGGTTATTGCAGCAGCATGGTTAGTGATACCCCTTCCAATATACATCGTCGCCATCTGCTTCGCTCCGCTTGTTATTTTGTTAGTTCTCAACCAAACCTTTTGGCTGGTCACCTTGTTCGTAATCTTTTCTTTCTTCCGGATTCACGAAGCCTGCCCCGCTATCTATAACTTCAAAATCCCTTTGCTACTTTCATTGGGGGCGCTAGGGGCGCTCTCTTTTCACCTGTTGATCAGTCGTCAGCTTACTGTGTACTGGCATCCTTCATTAAAATGGCTATTTATCTTCTGGGCTCTCGTCATTATCAGCATTGCATTCGCGTCATCTCGGGATATCGCAATCACCGCATTCAAGAATACCTATTGGAAGATAATTGTGATGACCTTGGCGATTACTTGGCTCATCACAACCTCTAAACAACTGGCACAAATGTCTAAAGCCATCATGGTTGCAGGCTTATTAGTGGGGTTAGTCGCACTATATAATGCGAGTAATGGCATCGATCTGGTCGAGGGCACTCGCGTGTCGATTGGCCGTTCATTCGGTTCTATGCTTGGCGATCCAAATGACTTAGCTCTAGTGTTACTGTTCCCTCTCGCCTTCACGGTTAGTCAGCTGGTAGAGAAACGCTCATCAATATGGATAAGAGGGTTTGCGTTACTGACTTGCCTTATTCTATTTCTGTCGATTATCGAAACACAGAGTCGAGGGGGCCTGCTAGGTGCCCTTTCTGTTTTTGGTTACTTTGCTTCCAAGCATATTAGGTGCAAAACATTAGTGCTTATTCTCGCGGTAGTGGCGGCAATATCACTGTATGTAGTCGCTGGTATTGATGGTCGTGCATCTGGTGGTGCAGCAGAAGCTGGTATTGATGCCTCTGCAATGGGTCGTTTGTACGCATGGGAAGCGGCGTTCAAAATGGCACTCGATAATCCGTTAACTGGCGTAGGTTTGGATAATTTCTACTATAACTACTTTTTCTATAGCTCCCATTGGGACGGCATGAATCACGCAGTCCATAGTACTTGGTTCGGTGTACTGGCAGAAACCGGGTTTATTGGTCTAATTGTTTTCGTTACTTTAATCGTGTCTTTGATTAAAACATCCTTATGCTCTATCTCGCTTTTACGCAAGCATTCAGACATTACTCTGTCTGTTGGCGCAAATGCCGTACTAAGCGGCCTTATCGGTACCATCGTATCCGGCACTTTCCTTACTCAAGGCTTTGTTTGGCCAATTTACATCCTTGCAGCGCTCAACATAGTGATAAATCGCATCGTTCAAACTGACTGTCAAAATGAGAAAGCGGAATATTCTCAAATTCAAAAATAACATAACCGGTTGGTTTTTATAGATTTAAACCATTGGCATACATCGTGATACGACTTGGGTTACAACAACACAATTGGCTCACGGAGAGAACGATGACAGATATCGTAGTATTTGGAGAAGATTTCGGTGGCTTACCCTCTTCCACTCAACATCTGATAAAGCACTTAGCAAAGAACCATCGTATTCTTTGGGTTAATTCTATTGGCCTTAGACAACCGGCACCGACCACAAAAGACGCCAAACGTTTATTTGCCAAACTGTCTGGTTCAGTAAAGCAAAAAGACGACAAAGCACAAGCCGCGTTTAGTCACCACGATGACTCAGATATTCGTACCATAACCTTGCTTACCATCCCAGCTCCACGTTCTGCATGGGCGCGTAAAGTTGCAACTCAAATGATGAAGTACCAACTAAGCAAAAAACTTCATGAGCTTGGCTTTCAACACACCGTTTTCTGGACGTCACTTCCGACTGCCGTAGATATTTGCAAAGAAATGAGTGCGAAAGGCATTGTCTACTACTGCGGTGATGATTTTGGTGCATTGGCAGGAGTAGACCATCAGACTGTATTGGAGCATGAAACTGAGCTCATTGATTGTGCAGACCTTATTCTAGCGGCCAGTGAAAAGTTGGCGGCTAACTTTCCTCACGAAAAAACCGTCACCATACCTCATGGTGTCGATTTCAGCCTATTCTCAGAATCGGTAGACAAAGCAGAAGACATGCCCAATAACGGACGAAAAGTACTTGGCTTTTACGGCAGCCTGTCGGAGTGGTTGGATTATCAATTGATTGAGCAAGTGGCAAAGCAAGCGCAAGATTGGGATTTGGTGTTCATTGGCCCTAATGAGCTTCCTCACAACCCCTTACCACAACGAAGCAATGTTCATTACCTAGGGGCGAGAGCACATCAGGACTTACCACGTTATTCCCAGCATTGGGATGCAAGCTGGTTACCTTTTGTAGATAACGCCCAAATTCAAGCTTGTAACCCACTCAAACTACTGGAATACCTTGCGACTGGTACTCCTGTGATCAGCACACCTTTCCCTGCCCTTAAGCCATACCAACACATGCTGCATGTCGTGACGAATGTTGAGGATGTGTGTGCGAGCTTGAATCACCTTCTTCCACCACCCGAAGGATCGCTCTCGCTCATTCAACAACAAAGTTGGGAATCAAGAGCGCACCAAATTGAGCGATTAGTGAGGGCGTTATGAGCGATTTAAGAGACAACCTCACTCTATTACTGCACGGGGCATGGCGACGCCGCTACCTGATAGTAATCCCTATGATAGTGCTGCCTATTTTGGGCTTCCTTGTCAGTAAAGCAGTGCCGACTAAGTATGTGGCTCACACCAGCATGCTGATCCAAGAAACGGCCAAAATGAACCCATTCCTTGAAGACCTTGCAGTTTCAACAATGTTGAAAGACCGGTTGAGTGCTTTGAGTACCTTACTCAAAAGCCGCCATGTGCTGTATTCCGTTGCCAAAGAGCAAGGCTTGATCGACGATACTATGGACGCGAACGAACAAGAGTTCATCATAAAAGACCTTGCCAATCGCTTAACGGTTCAACAACTCGGTAAGGACTTCATTCAAATCCAACTCACGAGCAGCCAATCAGAAGGGATGGAAGCGGTGTTAGGCTCTGTCAGCAATCACTTTGTCGAACAGCTCTTAGCGCCAGAGCGCTCATCAATAAAGGATTCTAGCCACTTCTTGACTATTCACATTGATAAACGCCGTGAAGAATTGGACAAAGCGGAACAAGCTTTTGCTGAATACAAAAACGCTTATTCTCATGCAACACCAGCGATGCAAGCACAGAGCTTGACGCGTCTCGCCAGCTTAAAACAAACGTTGGCAGAGAAGGAAGCCGAGTTAGCGGGTGTCAAGCGTAGCCTTGGTAGTTTAGACCAGCAACTTTCAAAGACCAATCCGGTGATTGGTAAGATTGAAGAGCAAATTATCGAGATTCGAAGTGAGCTCACTCTGTTGCGTGCACGATACACAGAAGCACACAGTTTAGTGCAAGGTAAGCTACGTGAGTTGAACCGTCTGGAACAGGAGCGCTCAGTGCTACTCAACTCAAAACAGCCGGAAATGAACAGTGACCAACTTTGGGATATTGCAAGTACAGCGACCATAAGCACGATTGGTGATGCTCAACCGCTGCTTGTATCTCAACTCCACCAACTGCAAATCATGCGTGGCCGTTACGAATCTTTGGAAGAAGAAACGGTTAGTCTAAGAAACATGATCCAAGAGCTGGAAAGCGACGCCAATCGCTTTGGTAGCACAGCAACAGAAATCAATCGACTTGCTCGTGATGTCGCTGTAAAGCGTGAACTTTATGATGATCTGGTTGAACGTTACGAGATGGCGCAATTGACAGGATCTTTAGGTGTTTTTGAAGAAAACAAACGCGTGAAAGTTATCGATGAGCCTTACACGCCAACCTTGCCAGCTAACTTACCTGCTATTATCTTTGTTCTTCTTGGATTAATTGGGGGGGCAGGTTTAGGCATTGGCCTTGCCACCATTGCAGAACTGGCAGATAACTCTATTCGCTCTCGCAAAGCATTGGAAAAACACCTTGGCGCTCCTGTCATCACCACCATCCCTAAAGTCATATTCTGACCTTATTTTTTGACTAATCCTAAGACACTCTCTTCAGAGTGTTTTTTTATTGAGCCATTTCACCTCAAACTCACCTCTATCAATTTTGAATCTCAAATTAGGAATATCGATTTTCCAATTTGAACCTTTATAACAATTAAATATAAGCCATTGTTTAGTCAATACTTAAATTCTGGCATGCCCCCTGCAACGTTTAAGCGATAGCGATACATCGAGGGCTCAGGAATGGAAAACTCAGGTACACAAGAATCACCAATACACGGCAACGTGATTGTTCACGTCGTTCAACACCTAGCTCCCGGAGGCTTAGAAACATTGGTATTGGAGATGCTTCGCTTTGCGAAACCCGAAGATTCGGTTTTTGTTATTAGCTTAGAGGGAAGTAAAACAACAGCACTAAACCATTGGGAGAAACTAGAGAGCTTTGAAGCCCAACTCCACTTTTTGAACAAGCCTGCTGGTTTTAATCTCACTACGATTCGAACTTTGAGCGCCAAGTTGAAGGCATTAAATGCGAATGTCGTTCACACGCATCACATTGGCCCGCTTTTATACGGAGGCATCGCCGCACGGCTTAATGGTGTGAAAACCTTAATCCATACGGAACACGATGCCTGGCACTTAAACAATAAAAAAGCAGCACGATTACAGTCGATTCTGTTGAATGCGCTTAAGCCACAAGTGGCAGCCGATGCCGACTTTGTTGCAAAACAAATCATCAATAAATTAGGCTATCGCAATGTAAACACCATCCACAATGGCATAGATTGCAACAAGTTTACTGATGGTGATAGAAGTGCCGCTCGAACATTTTTCTCTCTACCCAAAGACAAGGTTATTATCGGTACGGCTGGACGCTTGGAAGCGGTAAAAGGCCAAGAAATACTAATCAAAGCTTTTTCCCATCTCCCCAAAGATACCTACCTTGCAATTGCAGGTTGCGGAAGCCAAAAATCGTTGCTTGAAGCGCAAGCACAGTACTTGGGCATCCGAGACAGAGTGACTTTTCTTGGCTTGGTCGATGATATGCCGCGTTTTTACCAAAGCCTCAACCTCTTTTGCTTGCCGTCACTTCAAGAGGGCTTTCCTCTTTCCACACTTGAAGCGCAGGCGTGTGGCGTGCCTTGTATAGCCAGTGATGTTGGTGCGGTTAGAGAAACCCTTTCTCCTCACACAGGAACACTCGTAGAACCAAACCAAGTGCCAATGTTGACCGACGCCCTATCGCAACAGCTCACGTCACCACCTCGCTCTCCTAGGGAGCACATTCTTAAGCACTTTGACATTAGAACTATGGTTAATCGCTATGCGACTCTGGCTCAAGGAGAGAACTTATGATCGATCTACTTTGGACAATCGGCTTCGTTTTGTCTGCGCTACTGATCATCTATCATCACGTCGGTTACCCGTTGGTTTTGAATTGGCTATCCGCTCGTCGCAAGCGACGTCAAACGTCAAAAAAAATGGGGAAAGAACGTTGTTATAGAGCTTCAAAATCCGATTGCACGCTTCCAACGATGACGGTGATCGTCCCAGCGTACAATGAAGAACAATGGATTGCAGAAAAGATTCGTAACCTAGCGAGCTTAGACTACCCCAGAGATAAGCTGACCATCATCGTCGCCTGTGATGGTTGTACCGATAACACCGCAGAGATCGCACAAGACACCATCCAAGAAGCGATTTGCGCAGATACCTTGTTCATCGTGCACGACCATAAAAACAACCGTGGTAAAGTAAACTTGATCAACACAGAGATGGAAAATGTTACTTCTGAGATCACTGCTCTGAGTGATGTTTCTGCTCTTGTATCTTGCGATTCGCTCTTGCTTGCCAGCCAGCACTATCAAAACGAGAACGTTGGTGTGGTCAATGCCACTTACCAAATTATGTCTACCCAAAATCAAGGTGAAGCAGCCTACTGGCGTTATCAATCTAAAGTGAAACTCAAAGAGTCATTGATCGGCTCGACCATCGGGTCTCACGGCGCGTTTTACACATTTAGAACTGACCTATTCACACCTTTAGAGCCAGAGGTAATCAACGATGACTTTATCTTACCAATGCGTATCGTGCTTCAGGGCTATGCCTCTGTCTATGAACCAAAGATGCTCGCGATTGAGTTAGAAAAGAGCTCCGATGATTCTGACTTCAAACGTCGCCTACGTATCTCCGCAGGCAATATGCAGCAGTTCTTGAAGCTGAAAAGGTTGCTACTACCTCGTTACCGTGGGACCGCATTTGCGTTTTTGTCAGGAAAGGTTTTGCGACTCGCGACCCCTTACTTAATGATTATGTGCCTGACGAGTTCTATTTTGCTCATTGAGCACCCCACTTTCCAACTTCTGTTAGCCGGACAGTTAGCCGTCTACTTAGTGGCGTTTATCACTTACTTAATACCAGCATTCAATTTGTTTAAGCCGTTCAAGTTGATCAACTACATGGTGGTTGGACACATAGCAAACTTTGTAGGCGGACTGAGCTACCTACTTGGTATGGAAAGTGGCCGCTGGAAGCGCGTTAATCATTAAGGAAAACACAATGAAAATTTCACGCTACGACTCAAATATTCATTTAGCAAAACGCGCTTTCGACGTCGTTATCTCACTACTCATCTTGTTGGCGACGATACCAATTATGCCTATGATTGCACTTGTCATTGTGGTCAATTCAAAAGGCCCTGTCATTTATCGTCAACTTCGGGTTGGTCGCTGCACACCAGAGAAAATGGGCTTGTTCGAAATTATGAAGTTTCGCACCATGTACATCGATGCTGAACAGTGCTCAGGAGCGGTGTGGGCCAGCGAAAATGACCCTCGGATAACCCCTGTTGGCCGATTCCTACGCAAGACGCGCTTGGATGAACTACCGCAATTGTTCAATGTTCTTAAAGGGGAAATGTCTCTGATTGGCCCTCGCCCAGAGCGCCCTGCTTTCTATCAAAAACTAGAAGAAGAAATTCCTTATTTTGTTGAACGTACCTACGGCGTATTACCGGGTATCACTGGCTTAGCGCAAGTCAACCAAGGTTATGACTCGTCTATTGAGGACGTTCGCCGCAAAGTGGGCTTCGACCACAGCTATGCATTAAGTCTAAGTTCTTTTAATTCTTGGATTTCGATGGATATTTCGATCATGAGCAAAACGCTCGTCGTCATGATCAATGGTCGAGGACAGTAAGGTTAGCGAGATAGAACGGAAGTCAAAAAGGAAGACATAGATGAAACGTTACTCTTGCCATTGGCGGCGCATATTATCTATCGTCGCTGATGGCACACCATGAATGCTCAGATACTCACCTCGGCAAACCTGCACTTCCACTTCAATCTGTTTTTTCTCGCAATACTTTAGATACCGTTTCATCTCCCAATGGCGCACAAACGTGTTACTGACAATCACAGTCTTTCCTTTGCTTAACCATTTGCGAGTTTGCTGAAAGCACCATTCATGGGCATTAGTCAGCTTTGTACCGTCAAAAACGTATTCACCACTTTCATTCTCAAAGTACATGTCAGCTTCAAAATGTTTTGCTTTAAGCTGTTTGGACAACTTCTTGGCAAGCGTCGTCTTACCAGAGCCCGGTAAGCCACGAATTAGGATAAGTTTTGCGTTGGGCATAATGGTGTGATTTTAGTGGAAAACCAGCAAACTGTACGCGATTTTTATAGAAAAGAAAGCCAAAGTGAATAGAAGCTTCATCTACTCTCTCGATCTTGCTCTCAGTTACGTAAATAATTACCCCGCAGCGTTAATTTTTGTTCCCTCCTGCCGCATTTAAAACTAGAATGCGCGCGCATTTATTGAGCCTCAGAAAACACTTACTTCAGGCCCAATCAAACGCAATAACGCTTAATGCCCAATCACGCTCTGCCAGCAATGTTTCACACTGCTCAAAAGCGAAGTCTGCTTGCTGTCTAAACTTCGAAAACCACCGGCAGAGTTCGCTCTCACCTGGCCCGTGCGCACTCGCCTCTCTGGGTATCCAATCTCACTCAACTGTTCAGATAACGTTTCTACAATATTCATTTTTCTTCTTTCTACACTTCCTTGGTGATACGTTTGGCGTGAATCAACCACCAAGGTCGCCCGTCAAACAAACGAGAGCCAACTTGTTCAACTTCCAACATCAAGCCGTCGACAACTTCGCTAGGCAATACTTCCCTTAATTGAACTTCATTACTCACCCATTCTTGATAAATGGCATGCCAAAATTCAGAAACACCCTTTCTCTCAATCGCTTCAACTAATTCAAATCCGTTTCTTTCTAGCGCTGAACGCCATGCACAGCCCAGCTTTTTCGATTTAGGCGAGCCCTCTAGTGGCTCCCGTGTTGTGAAAATCAGTTGGCCATCCATATTTAGTAAGCGATGAATATCTGACAGCAATTGGTCTTCGTCTTTTGCAAATGGTAAAGCGTCGATGCTGACAACACAGTCAAACCTATTGTAAAGGCGGGATAAATTTTCAAATTCCACCACAGAAAACTCGACGCTTGAGCCCTCCTGTGTATGGTGCTTAGCGTACTCAATTGCGAATTCAGAACGATCTACGCCTAACACGTCGCAATCTAACGCTTGGTTAAGCCAGCGACTAAAACCACCAGCTCCACAACCTAAATCCAATACAGCCTTAGGTTTTTTGTTAATGAGTTTACCTTGAATTTGCTCGAGTAACTCGACAGTACAACTGCTGTAAGGCTGCAAGTTCGAGGGGTAGATCTCACCTGTCGCTTTTGTCCATAATGAATTAAAGAAATCGTTGTTTAAACGGTATTGATAGCTACCCATAAATTACTTTGCTTCCTGTCTGCGTAACCATTCTTGTGCGGCTTCCCCCATGGTTATGCACTCTGCTTTGTTCATCCATTGCATGAAGCCGCGATCAAACGCGAAATTATCTCCACACTTCGCTTTGAAGTAGCGACGTACATTCTGAGTACTCTTATAAGAGGAAGTCACTAACATGTTGTCTTCTATCTGGTCTTTATGCCAATCCACTTTATTCATCTCACATTCCTTGCCTGACTTTAATACACAACGTCTTGCTTAAAAGAGAGAGTGACATCTTTTATTACCCACATCTACTTGGTGCTACTGAATACTTCATTTTTGCTGATAGGCTCATATTCCAACCATTTATGGGTTGCACGGGGAAAACAAAATGGGAACGAGACTCAAATATTTACCGATCGCATTGTAATCAGAGCTTCGCTAAGGCGGTCTGCAACTAGGGTCTCCCACTATTTATTGAAGGAATGAAAATGAAACAAACGCTTCACCCTAAAGTTCAACAGCAGTTAGGAATAGCTTTACTTGCATTGCGACTCAGTATCGCACTGGTGTTTATCATGTGGGCGCTGGATAAAGTGCTGGTGCCCGAACATGCTATGAAAGTATTTTCTGGCTTCTATGGCTTAGATATTTCGAGTGGCTTTTCTGTCGCGCTGGGTATTGCCCAGTTAGTTTTCATCGGAGCCTTTCTGGCTGGGCTTTGGAAGAACCTAACTTACCTTGCGATTCTCGTATTGCACGCCGGCTCGACGTTCTCTTCGTTCGCTAAGTACCTAGATCCATTCAACAACCTACTATTCTTCGCGGCATGGCCAATGCTTGCGGCATGTTTCGCTCTCTACCTGTTGCGCAAGCATGACATTTATGTACTGAGAAAACAGCCTCAAGCGGTCTCTGTTTAACTCATCTCCAAGAACAAAGCGCATTAAAAAGGGAGGCTTCTCGCCTCCCTCCTCACTCATAGAATATCGGTACTTCTATCATCGAAGCGTGATAAAACGCATATCGCCCTTTGCCTAATTGCTTGGCTCGATACACTGCCATATCAGAACAGTGCAATAAGGTCTCGATGTCTCTTCCTGCATTATCTGTCATGACAACACCAATGGATGCGGTTAAGTTGATATCGAGACCGAGACTGTCGGCAGTGCTCTGTAGCTTTTCAAGAAATCTATCTAGCTTGAGTTCCAGATCCCGCTTGTTTCTAAACTCTTTCGTCAATACCACAAATTCGTCGCCGCCAAATCGACCTACAATGTCACGCTTATGGCCAAAGCTCTCTCTCAATACCGCCACAAATAATGCGAGGACTTTATCACCCGCGAGGTGACCGTAGGTATCGTTGATATATTTGAGGTTATCCATATCAAAGAAAATACAGGCTCTAGGCGTGTTGCCAAGGGCTAGTGATTTCTCTGCACCTCGCAAGAAGTATTCGCGTGTTAGCAATCCACTACGTGAACAAAAGACACCATTGCGACTGGCTTGAATAACTTGCTCGAAATGCTCTTTTAATTCCATAGAAGCGTCATTAAACACGACCTTACTCTCTTCCAAGAATCGGTCAAGCGGCTGCGTAAGACCCACCACTTGCTTACCCATTAAACGTGCGATCACGATGTAGATAGCGATAATCAACAACACGTTTGCACCAAACATCAATGTGCCTTCGCCAAGTAACGCGCTAAATTTCGCTTTGGAAAGCAAAATCCAAGGCGTACCTTCTACCCTAGTAAATTCAACGTATGATAAATCCAGAGGATAACTGTAAGTAAAGAAGCCACCTCTCTCGGAGCCCGTTAGTGCTTTTAAATTCTCTTCACGGTCAAACAGTTTTTCATAACCGTAGTTGAACAAGTTGACACCAATGTAATGCTCGTCTCGAGAGTGGCTGATGATGTTAAGATCTTCATCTAATAGCACGCTGTAAATGTCGCTCTCTCCCTCTGTACCCAATGCTTTTTGAATCTCAGAGAAATGAATGGACGCAGATATCGTGCCTTGTAAATCGCCACCCTCATCAAACATTGGGCGACACAATACATATACCGTTTGCCCGTTAGACACATCGATGAGGACATTAGTCATGACTGTTTTTTTGGTGCGAATAACCTGGTGGAAGTACTTTCGGTGAGCAATAGAGTGGACTTTGTCATTATGAGTACTCACCATGTTTCCTACACCATCACTGAAACCAATGCCCGCAAGGTCAAACGCTTGTTTATAAGGCATTGCTCTCTGTGCACGCTCGTGTAAGGAGATATCGGGTTCAGTGAAATGTTGGTCGGAACTCATTGCTCGCAATAAATCACGGTAGCCACCAATGATCGTACCAAGATTAATTTCTGCCGATTTGACGTGATATTTGGAAAGGTTTTGAGCTTCACCGACTTGCTGATACGCCCAGTAAGTAAAGTTAGTGAATAATGCAATGAGGAATATCGGGACGGTATACCGCAGTGTGACCGATTGAAGACTTCTGGATACGTTCATGATTTAGTTATTGTTATTAATAGCCGTACAAAATTTTTCGTTTGCATAATAATGATTTCCCCGCCCTGAGCTTGTGACCTTATGAAGTTCAAATCACAAAAATTTCAAGTACGTTCTGCACATAGTCTCAATCACAAGAAAATTCGGCAATTATACCCATGCCTTGGTATCTAAACAGCCATTTTCAGGCCTTATTCGACAAAATATTTTACTCACTCAACAAAAGGCATTTGTTTATAAATATCATCATGTTAAATAAACCATAATTATGCATAAAAACTGACTTATACTGATAGATTAGAAAACCTATATCCTTAAATCATCTAACTTTTGTCGTAGGAGTCACAGTTTCCACGCCGTACAAGTATGAATTTTTCTACCCCATTTCTAACAATTGAGATAGTTAGCCTACACTTTTATATCAACCAATTAGATATGGGTGTGTAATGTGGTCAGGTCGCTTTCATGGAATAACCTATCTGTTAAGCACAAGTTATTTAGCTTAGTTGTTTTACCCATTGTCCTGCTCCTCTTTCTCGCGGGACAACAAGTTCATCGACTCTCTACACAAGCGCAAGATCTAGAGAGGGCTCAGTTATTTTCTGACTATATGGATAACGTTTCTTTTCTGTATAACTTGCCAAACAACGGTGACGTTTCAAACAGGGAATTAGCGATCAAATCCATCACCCAGTCACTTAACAACGAAGCAAAGCGCATCTTTGCAGACAAAGGTTTAGAAATGGCCGATCTGCTTTCCAGCATAGAAGAAGCGAGCTTATCTCTGACGACCACAACAGACATGAATGAGCGTCTAGACATTGCAGAATGGCGAGCAGACACCTACAAGCAGATCCTACTCGCATTAGAAAAAGTGCCGTTTAATGACGCTTCCTATGAAATCCAAGCGCACCTCTCTGCGCTAATGCAAATCGAGTGGTTGATGTTTTGGTCTAAAGAAGAGAACCGCCTGAGCCAATATCTGATTTACTCCGTTGAGCACAACCAATTTTATGATGCCGACATAAGCAGCGAGATTGAGTCTCTGGTCAAAAATCAACAATTGTTCCTTGAACGCTTCGTCACTCTCAACGCCAACCAACAACAAGTTGAACTGTTAATCGACACATTCACCAATGAAGTGTTCGTCCTTAGCCAAGAGTTCAGAAGCTTTCTGTTCAACGAAGAAGCGCTCAGCACCCTGCCAGAAGCTGAAGTTGCAGCAGGATTAACCGCCCTAAATGGACGCTTAGCCTTGCTCAAAAACGTCGATAACGACATATCCAATCAACTCAAAACGGATGTTGGTCAAGCGATCACCATAGCCAATCAGCAGCGTTTGATGTTCATTGCCGTTATGTCTTTCATTACCATCGCGGTGATTAGCTTAGCGCTACGCCTCGTGCGTAAAGTAACCAACAACCTTCAATTGGTTCTCGAATTTCTCCGTCGTGATAGCTACAGCAAAGAATCTCCACTAAGAGAGTTAATCAAAGGCAAAGATGAGTTAAGTAAATTTGCGCAAGAAGTTGAGCGGTTGAGTTACGAACGCGAGCAAGCCAAGGTCAAACTCACCCAAGCTAAGGAAGACGCGGAACAAGCAAAAGATGATGCGATTAAAGCCAGTAAAGCAAAAAGCAGTTTCCTTGCCAATATGTCGCATGAAATACGTACCCCGTTGAATGGTGTTATCGGTATTTCAGAAGTGCTGTCCGATACCTCTCTTACCGCTACGCAAAAAGACTACGTCGACACCATTGAGACATCATCACAGCTACTACTGAGCTTGATTAATGACATTTTGGACTTTTCCAAGATTGAATCTGGCATGCTACTTATCAGCCCTCATTCCACATGCGTGCGCGAATCCATTTACGACATCGCATCTATTGTCTCGCCAAAAGCAAAAGAAAAAGGCATCGACCTTAAAGTGAGCATTAGCCGTAATACCCCTTATCGATTGATGATTGATGATCACCGTCTACGCCAAGTTATCATGAACTTTATGTCTAATGCGGTGAAGTTCACCGAAAAAGGCAGCGTGCATCTCTCTGTTACCACACACGGCGTCTCAGGCGCCAACGCTGTCATGGAGTTTTCTGTTCAGGATTCAGGTATTGGGATCGACGAGCAACAACAAAAGAACATCTTCGAACCATTCGCGCAAGAAGATAACTCTACAACCCGCCAGTTTGGTGGTACTGGTCTTGGCTTAGCAATAAGTACACAGCTCGTCGAGTTAATGGGAGGCAAGATCCAACTAGAATCTGAAAAAGGACACGGCAGTCGATTTTTCTTCCAAATATCCCCTGTAATCGTTCATTTGGGCTTTGATCCCAAGCATGCTGCCAGCGACAGCCAAATTTGGTTAGTTTGCGAAGATGCAGACATGGAACGGATACTGCGCGATGAACTGAGCTTCTACCAGATTGCGGTTCATCAATCGATAACACACTTAGACGCCCTTCCTGCTTGGATTAGCGATAAGGAACGCGTCATCGTGATTTACAACGAGACACGACCAAATTCAGCGATGAAAAACGAAGCAACATTCCAACGACTAGCTGCTCAAAATGTACATATTTGTCTCGGTAGACACCTTCATAGCGACCAGTTTGACTTTGGTGAAAATGTCAGTGCGATTATTACTCAGCCACTTCTGGGTCAACGCTTAGTCAAGGCGATTGAAAGCTGTCAGGCAAGATTCAGTCAAACCGCTCTAGAGGCAGCTGCAAGCAAAACATCGAATACGAACAACAAAATCTTGGTGGTCGATGACAACACGGTAAACCAAAAAATCGCAGGGTTACATGTGACAAAGGCTGGCTATGAATTTGACTTAGCGGCCAATGGCCAAGAAGCGGTCGAGATGTTCGCTAAAAATCAATACGCATTGATTCTGATGGATTGCATGATGCCCGTGATGGATGGGTTTGAAGCAACAAAAAGAATTCGCCAATTGGAAAAAGAGGTCAATAGAGGCTATCGAATCCCAATCATTGCCTTGACAGCAAGCGTAGTGGATGACGATATACAGAAATGTTTCGATGTCGGTATGGATGACTACGTGCCTAAACCATTCAAAGCAGCGGTATTAAAAGATAAATTGTCAAAAGCCGTTGAGGCTAGCAAATCGAACGTAGCAATAACTCCCGCGGTACCTTCAACTATAAGCAGCCGAATCAACACTCAACCAAAAGAAAGGCCGGAAGAACCGATGACAACGCCATTACCCAGCCGATCTGAGCGTATTCTTTTGGTTGAAGACAATACGGTCAACCAAAAAGTCGCCTCTCTACTTCTGAGTAAGGCGGGATATCAATTTGAAATCGCTGAAAATGGTCAGATCGCCTTGGACATGTTCCAACAAGATAATAGCTTCGACATCATCTTAATGGATTGCATGATGCCGGTGATGGATGGCTTCGAAGCAACTAAAGAGATTCGTGCATACGAAAAAGTTTCTGGTCTGCCTAAGACCCCTATCATCGCACTCACAGCGAGTGTCGTAGACGATGATATTCAGCGCTGTTATGACTCTGGCATGGATGCCTATGTACCAAAACCAGTGAGAAAAGAAAAACTTCTTCATCAAATTGAAAGTGTGATTTAAAGAGCAAGGTAATGGTCATGGATACCCATTTCTTAAAAAACAAGGTGCTGAGCGTTGTCTCTACCGCAATGATTGCTTTTGCATTGCTGATCTCCTTCGATAGTGAAGCCTTGGCAGCAGATAGCTATGCTATTTTTTCTCTCGATTCAGATTTTGATGAACTCAACATCACCAAAGCCCGAAAGCTATATCGAGGGAAAACCAAACGACTGCAGGGTAAACGAATTGAGCTTTCTGATTGGCCTGAGACCTCATCAGAACGCTCTGAGTTCTACCGATACCTCCTCAACAAAAATATCGCGCAAATGAATGCGCATTGGGCAAGCTTGTTATTCTCAGGTAAAGCGCGCCCACCCAAAGTTATCGACAATTCCGATATGGATGCCCTTTTGACATGGATGAAAGAAAAGCCAAATCGCATTGGCTATGCACTGGTGAGTAGCCTTCCGTCAAATGCACAGATCCTCTACGTAGTAAGCTCGGAGAAATAATATGAAGAAAACACTCATCGCATCAGTGATAGCAACAACGCTAAGCAGTGTGGCCTTACCGAGCTTAGCGGCAATAGAGATCACCGATAATTTATCGTTGAGCGGCTTTGGCTCTACCTCATGGGCAACAACTGACAACGAAACACCAGTGCTCGTTAATCGATTCATCGACGATGAAAACTGCTACGACTGTGATACCACCTTTGGTGTTCAACTCGACTTCTATTACGACGCTTTTAAAGCTTCTGCTCAAATGGTCAAAAGACCACAGGACCACTGGAGCGATCCTCAGCTAGAATGGGCCTACCTTGCCTACAGCTATGGCAATATTGAGTTTCGCGCTGGTCGCCTACGAATGCCTGTATTCCTCGCCTCCGAGTATTACTATGTCGGGCACGCCTTTACGCCAGCAAGGCCACCAAACGAAGTCTATGACAGTATTCTGGGAATTACGGCGTTCAATGGGATTTCATTTCTATGGAACTATGACATCAACGACAGCATGACGTTAACCACGACACCTTTCATTGGTTTTCATGATGAAAGTACCGTCGACTTCAACGCCAATACCGAGCTGACGTTTAAAACTAACGATATGTATGGCGTGAACTTCATCTTGAGTGGTGATTATTATCGTTGGAACTTGACCTATTTAGATTCGAATTACGACCAAGAAACGAAACTGCGCAACCTCACTACCACTATTCCTGGTGTTGGTGCTGTTCCCATTCCAGATCAAACCATCAAAGCAAAAGGCCAAGATATTCAGCTTATCTCGCTGGGCGCAGAATATGAGTTTGATGCCCTGACTTTAACTTTGGAAGGTCAAACCAACGACATTGCATCTGCATGGTATGCACAAGGCAGCTATAACTTAAACAAGTTCACACCGTATGCTATTTATGGCCAACAGTTTGATGACCATGAACATAAAGTGAGCGATAGCTATCTATTGGGTGTGAGATACGATCTGCACTACAACGTGTCACTCAATGCGGAATGGCAACACTTTAAAGCTTATCGAGACGCCTCAGGTGCATTTGTTTCTCCCCCTTCAGATGACAGCGCAGATATGTACACCATTATGGCTAACTTTGTGTTCTAAGCCTTTGGCAGGTCAATGCTTATCGACCTGCCTCCCCTCTATCACCGTCTCCGCTCTTCGTCTTCTGTAATAGAGTACTCATGACTTAAACCGGTTGATCATCACAACCGAAACAACGGTCAGCATCATCCCCAAGGCATGAAACCAAGTAAATGATTCATTCAATATAAAAATGGCGCACAACGCCGTCATCGCAGGACCAATATTGCTCACCAAACTCAGGTGTGTAGGGTCGAGCCGCGCCATTGCGGCAGCTATCAAATATGAGGGAATAACCGTGCAGAAGATGCCAAGCAATACCCCAATGGTGATGAGTTCTTCACTCATAGTATTTAACTGTAGCGAGCTAAAAGACAGATGAATAAGAATTGCAATCCCAGCACTCCCCATTCCAATACTGGTGAACAGCTTACTACCGAGTTTTACGATACTGGCTTTACTCATGACCAAGTACACGGCAAATACAAATGCCGACGCAATCGCTAATCCACCACCGAGCCAAATCTTCTCTCCATAGTGAGAAAGATCGTGCGCCACAATGAGACCAACCCCAAGATACCCAACCAAAACGGCAAATAATACCGAACGCTTGGGTGATTGCCCCTCTTTAAACCACATGATCAGCACAACAAAAGTAGGAAAAAGGAAAAGTAATAACCGCTCAAGTTGGGCGGAAATGTAATTAAGTGCCGTAATGTCTAAATAACTGGCCAAGTAATAACCCAGCACGCCAATGGACGCCGCTTTAAGTCCATACCTTCTCACTTTCCCGCGATATTCAGAGTTACGCAACGTCCAAAACAAAATGCCAAGGTAAACTGGTAATGAACTCATCGCTCGTAACGTTATGATACTGACCGCATCACCACCATGCTGGTAAGCGAGTTTGACAAAGACAGGTTTAATCGAAAACAGCAGTGTTCCGGCAAGTGCAAGCATGACACCTATTGTCACTGCACTCACTGGGTTCTTTTTAGTCTGGCTTTCTGATTGGTCGTTGGAATCGGATGCCGTATTCATTTTGTCTCCTTGATGATTGATGACTTTCAAACAAGGCTACGAGATAGAATACGACTCTGGCTGCATCTACTCGCAGCCAGGCACAACTCAACCTACCGACTGCTTGGCATTGGAAGGAGGAGCCACCAGAGGTTGGTTGTGCGGATGAGCATTTTACTTTCCTATTCGGATAAAAGGTTCAGATTAACCATTGAACATATTTTGTTCAAGCTTACGGTCTTTAAAATAGTACTCTTTGTCGTGTTGTCCGACTTCTCTCAGCACACGACATGGATTACCAACCGCAACAACGTTGGCAGGAATGTCCTTGGTTACTATGCTGCCAGCGCCAATCACTGAATTTTCTCCAATCGTCACACCCGGTAATACCACCGAGTTTGCGCCAATCCACACGTTATCTCCGATTCGAACTGGTATGTTGAACTGAGCGACATCTCGTCTCAAATCAGGATCGATTGGGTGCCCTGCCGTCGCTATAGTCACATTCGGTCCAATCATTACGCTATTCCCAATGTAGATGTAAGTATCGTCAACCAAAGTGAGGTTGAAGTTTGCGTAAACATTATCACCGAGGTACGTATGGCATCCCCAGTTCGCCCTTAAAGGCGGTTCGATGTAGCAATTCTCACCTACAGACGCGAGAAGACGCCCAACTATCTCGCCCCGCTTTTCTGATTCCGAAGGACGGGTGTGATTGTAATCGTATAATGTTTCAAGACATTCGGTTTGCATTGTCGCCAGCTCTTCATCATTGCAGAAGTACACTTTTTGGCTGTGCAGCATGGTTTTATTATCCATTTTCATTCCTGTTTAGGGGATGTTCTTGGTTGGGATTTAGCAGAGTAAGAATAGAAATGCTTGCCAGAAGTCATGAAATTCGTACTTTACTTTATAGTAGGGTGAAGTTATGAACCCAAGGCACGTTTTTACCGATGATGTATTGTTTCTTAACAGACAAAAATGAGACGCTTATTCTGTTGACGCGTTAGGTAAATGCCGAGACAAAGCATCTATGAGATCCTTTTTGATGAGTGGTTTGGCAAGAACTTCATCAGCACCTGCATCGATAAAAGATTGTGTCGATTGTTGCATCACATCCGCAGTCCATCCGAAGATCACGATATCATCTAACCCTTGTTCGCGGATTAGCTTAACAACCTCAATACCACTCATTTCTGGCATATGGTTATCAATAATGATTAGATTGAAAGACTGCTCTTTCAACAAGTTCAGTGCTTCTTGTCCACTGCTGCATGTGTGACTTTTCGCCCCTAACTTATCCAAAAAGACTTTCGCGATGATTTGATTCATCCGATTGTCATCCGTAATCAGCGCGTTAACGGACGAGAGATCTTTACCCTTCACGTCCTCTGTTTTCTCTTCAATTACCTCGCCTAAATCACTTGGTAAGCTAATCACAAAGCGGAACTGGCTTCCCTTTCCTAGCCCACTCTCAACACTGATTTGGCCATTCATAAGAGTCACTAGTTTTTGACAAATCGCTAAGCCCAATCCGGTGCCACCATACTGCCGAGTCGTCGACACTTCCGCTTGTTCAAATTCATTAAAAATAGAATCCATCCGATCTTGAGGAATACCGATACCGGAATCTTCTACGCAAAATTCGACGAAAGGTGACTCTAGCGCTTTGATGCAAACGTTAATATGACCAGTCTTAGTAAACTTGAGCGCATTGCCGACAAGATTGAGCAAGACCTGTCGAATACGCACAGAATCACCACAATAGTAGCAGTCATCACTGCAGTGGTTATCCACGTTAAACACAATGCCTTTCTCTGAGCACAATCCCTGGTAAGTCACTTCCACCGGAGTAATGATGTCGGCCATTTTGAAAGGATGAATATCGAGTGCAAGCGCATCACTTTCTACCTTGGCTAAATCTAAGATATCATTGAGAATCGAGAGCAGGTGTTCACCCGAGTTCAATGCGAGTCGCAGCACTTTCCTCTGTTCCAAGTCTCGGATGTCATCGTTCAATATTTGTAGCATGCCCAAG
Organism: Vibrio sp. D173a; assembly: GCF_030248475.1. Taxonomy (NCBI): domain Bacteria; kingdom Pseudomonadati; phylum Pseudomonadota; class Gammaproteobacteria; order Vibrionales; family Vibrionaceae; genus Vibrio; species Vibrio sp. D173a. The sequence continues at coordinate 5,920 of NZ_JAHGAH010000248.1, read as the reverse complement.
AGCCCATTAAGTGGTGTCCTTATTTCATGACTCATCGTTGCTAAAAATGCCGATTTCGCTTCATTGGCGCGCCTTGCCTTCAATGCCTCGGTTTCAAGGTCACTTTCTAAGCGTTTTACTTCTGTGATGTCGCGTTCAATAGCAATAAAACGCTCAACAACACCTTGCTCATTCCTCAATGGGATGATATCGATATCAATCCAATAGGGCTGTTTGTTTCTCGTATAGTTGAGTATCTCCGTCCTAACTTGCTCACCCTGTCGAACCGCTTTTCCGATGTCTGCAATCGTATCTGGTGAAGTATCGGCACCTTGCAAGAAAGCACCCGGCGCTAACCCTTTGATGCCATCGAGTTGATAACCCGTCATGGATTCAAACGCCTTATTTACCCATTCAACCTTTCCGTGGTGGTCTGTGATAACAATGGCATCTCTTGCGGCTTTAACTACGGTCGCCAATAACTCGCTCTCCTTCTCTTTTTCTTTCAACTGAAGGTTTGATCCTTCTAGCTCCCGCTTGGATTTTTCGAGTTCACGGTGTGGGTTAACAAATAGCCTTTTTCCTATGAATGTTACAATAATCGAACTCACGATCAGCACACCAATTAAGCCCTTTAGCAAACTGCTTTGAAGGTTTGTTAACTGTTCGTCCAAGAAGGATCTACTGACACCTTGAGTCAAAAGCAAATTACCTCGGCTCAAGGGTTCTTTATTGATGATCCATCGGTCGATGGCGCTTACGGTTAGAACATGCTCATGGCTATGGGAGAGATGGTCTTGCGCCTGTTTTTCGGTTATGTGAGCCAGTTCAGGAAGCGGTGGGATGGTTTGACTGAGTTCATACCAACGCTCTCTTCCTGTTACGAACGAACCAAAAAAGTCATCGTAGTCAACAGCGGTTTCACCATATAACATCCCGACAAAATCACCGTTATTCACAAGAGGCATAAAAAGCTTTAAGCAGATGTGGTTAGTATCATCGTGCAGCAGATACACGATGCGCTCATTTAGTCGAGACTCAGAAAGCGCATTAAAAATCGCGACTTCTTGTTCAGATGCGGGGTGACGGAAAGTGTCTTCGAACAACAACTCACCGTTTACATCTCTTGCTGCAAATTGCATCGTTTGATGTTGGCCTTTAAAGCGCTCCAGCTGAAACGCTAACCCTTCAACATCATTGTCGACTAAGGCATCAATAACCCCACTGTATTGGGATGCAAGGACGATTCGGTCTTCCGCTACCTCTAAGTACTTCTCCATAAAGATCTTGGCCGACTCCAATTCAAACCGACCATTCCCCTTTTGGAGTTGCTTTATTGTAGCCTGACTTTCTTGAGATAACACAATCAATGAAATGACTCCAAAAATGAGCGCAGTCATCCCAATAAAAATGAGTAATAGAGCTTTCGGACTGAACCTAGAGAGCTTTTTTGCCATGAGCACATGCTTCCTTGCGCGAATTCACCGCTTTCACATCAATAAGTGTAGGATACACAACCGGTTAATTCTCATACTCATTTAGGGTTAGCCTTTGGGAACCAACTCCTTCAATACAAATCACACATCAACCTAATGAGCGGAAAATACCGAACTGGCAGGATCAAAAATGCCGCAAATTTCGAACCTTGCGGCATTTGTTCTAAGTAGGCTTATTTCTTTTTTTACGAGCCTCCAGACGCGCTTTAAATTTCTTATCTCGACGCTTTAATGCTCGGAAAAACTTCGATTCTTCGTGATACCAACCAATAACACTGACAGGAAATCCAACCAGCATCATGATAAAAATATCGGCGGGGAACTGCTGCGTAATATCTTTCAATGAATGCAGCTCACCAAAAACAAATAAACCGATTACCTTGCCAACCAACAACGCACAGCAAATCATCAAGAAAGACTTCATAATGTAGTGCCATTTGCCTTTCTTGCGTTCTTCTCGCCAATACACATATTTGTGCTCGCGGTTGTACATTTCCCCCTCCGCTTAAGTGACGTTGTCACCATCATTTTCGAAATGGAATGTTAACGCGAGACGCCAGCTCGCACTACTTTAATCATAGTGCGATTGGAGGGAGTTGCTTATTAGACTAATCAGAAATGGCGGGGATTTTACTGAGCGGTCCATATTTGTTTGTAAGAGAGCGGTTCTCGGTTGGACTCATCCAAACCAAACATGCCTGCTAGAGCCTCTAGTTTTTGCTTGTAACGTCCTAATGCGCTTTCATCATCAGTCATGATCGCGAATTCTGCGAAATAACCAATGCCTTCAAGGTGATCGAGCGTGATATGGAATTCACCGACAAAGTAGATGCTGCGAACCTTCTTAGTATGAAGAATCACCTCATACCCCATGTTCTCCAACATGCTTTTGGCTGCGTGGGACTTGGTGATGTCTGTCGCTTCGCAACGATCTTCTTCCGGTCCTTTCACAATCCAAAGCTTAATCCCAGACGGTTCAATCTCACGAATCACCAAGCTTTTGTTTTCGTTGGTTAGTTTGCGATCAGGTGTATCGTAAAACCAATCTGCTTCTTGGTTATCTTCGAACATCACCTCGTGCTTTAGGCTGCTTAGCGTGGTTAAAAATGCTCGCTTGTCTTTCACTCTGTATTTCAATTCAACTTCAAACTGCCCCAGAAAATGATCTTGTGCACTCACGCGACTACCTCACTACCACTGTTCGCTTCGACTTTTTGTTGTTCTTTGCAACGTTAAAGGACTTCTAAAACCAGCGAGATGGTAACATAGGTTAGTAATTCGAAATGCTGCACAAGATAACTTTGTGCAAACGCGTCGTTAAAATCAAAACGCAAGAGAAAGCATATAAATACAGCTTGTCACGCCCACAATAACGACAAAGGTTCGGCCAATCGCGATATTTGCGATGTACATAACCGGATGCGCTATTCGCGTTATAGCAAATATGATGGCTGGCATAGACAAGTCTGACCAAGGAACGCCACTCAAGTTCACCGTTAAAATTGTGGCTGTGTAGAAAGACAGCGCTTCCCAAGCATTGGATTGAGCAGCGATAATTCTCGCCGCACGCCCACTAAGTTTCCTCTCCTGCAAGCGTGGATGATGATTATCAAGATGACCGAGTTGCTGAACCTTGGCATATCCACCAAGACCTGCAAGTACATAAGGAATGAAGCTAACAAAAACTAAAACAAACAGAGCGGTAGGCATAATAGATCTCGATAAAAATGGGAACTACCTAGAGTCTAGTAACTCCTTATTCCCATAACTTCTTGCTCATCTCATTAATGCTTACGAAACACCCAAATAGGACCAATCAGTAAAAACTGAACATCTTCAAAAAACGATGGTTTCTTCCCTTCGATTTTGTGCCCGATAAACTGGAAAATCCAAAGCACACCAAACAGCAGCATCGAAATCTGTAAAACCGGCCAACCGAGTATGTCCATCGACCAGATTAGCCCAATACAGGCAACGGTGTAGCCAATCATCATCATAAATACGCTTAGAGAAAGGCGGTAGTAAAAGATCCACGCGGGTAGCGCAACAACCCATACCCAGTTGAGATTGAACCCAAATAAAGGAATTTGCGGAATGGACCAAATCAAGCCAACCACGGATAAAAAGATACCCGGCACCGCCACTTTATGAATCTTTTGATTGATTGGGTTTTGATGGCTTTCACCGTAGGCTTCTAACCATTCAGAAAGTGCACGCATAACTTCACCCTTAACATCGCTATAACATTTATATAGTCGGTGCGAGTTAAAGGTGCTAGCTTTTGCCTGAAGATATTGATAATAAACAAAGTATCTGTGACCAAGCACAAAGTATGTTACTGATATCCCGATGAAATACGCGGCCCTTTAGTCAGTTTCGAATCCACAAGGTTATAGGTTATCGATTACTCGTACTGCGGCAATAAGAGCTTTAACGCCTGATTAACCTGCCCTTTTTCTGCACTGCTCAAAGACCCCATCAACTCATGTTGCGCTTGAAGGTGCTGCTCTATCAGCGAGTCAATGAGCTCGAAACCTTTTGCTGTGAGTTCAACAGTGACGCTACGGCGATCTTCTTTACTGTGCTCACGCGCGATCAGACCTTTCTTCTCTAGCTTATCAAGCCTATTTGTCATGGCACCGGATGTCAGCATCATGGATGAAATCAGCTCTGATGGCGTTAAACGATATGGCTGACCACTGCGTCGCAGCGTTGCTAAAACATCAAACTCGCCCATTTTGAGATCGTAACGTTTGTGCAGTTCGGCGACGTGGTTTTCCATGTGCTTTGCGATTCTCATCAAGCGCCCCATGATCGCCATCGGTTCGGTGTCGAGCTCCGGCTTTTCCTTAGCCCATTGGCTTACCACTCTGTCAATTGCGTCCATTACCCTTTCATCTCCAAAGACATTCTGATTTACAAATTAATCTTAACATAAAGATACTTTACAAAAAGTCATTTCATACGTATCGTTACAATAAATTATCTCAACGTGAAGATATTTAATATGAACATTTTACTCGCGATGATTCCGGCGTTCTTTTGGGGCACCACTTACGCCGTAACACAATTTACTCTGCCAGACTGGCCGCCAGTGTTGCTTGGCGCACTGCGAGCTTTGCCGGCTGGCCTTTTGTTGCTTGCTATCAAACCATCACTACCAAAGAAACAAGATTGGAAGATCTTATTGGTACTCGGCACGATCAATATCGCCCTTTTCTTCGGACTCATCTTTGTTATGGCGTTGACCTTGCCTTCCGCAATTTCTGGCGTCGGCATGATTTCTGTCCCTGTGTTCGCGATGTTATTTGGCTGGGTAGTATACAAACGACAACCAAGTTTGATTCAAGGGATAAGTGGCGCAGCGCTCATTGCATTGGCGTGGTTCCTGTTTGATCCTAGCTCAATCACACTTAACCCCATTGGCTTAATCGCAATGCTATCTGCAATCATGTGTATCGTTATCGGCAGTAGCGTCACTAAGTCTCTTGGGACAAGAATGCACTGGTGGACGGTGGTAACATGGCAGCTCATCTTAGGCGGTATCATTCTTTCTATCGCTGCAGCCATCTTTGCGAGCTTTAATCCTGAGCCGTATGTGAGCGCCCTACAAAACGCATCATTGAGAAACGTCGCTGGTTTATTATGGGTTATCGTACTTAACACTGCGCTTGGCTACGGCATGTACGTGTGGCTATTGCAACGCATGTCGGTGGTGGACTTTACCTTCGGTGGTATCGCAAACCCAGTAGCTGGCATTGTTTCTGGCTTAGTATTGATGGGAGAAAGCTTCACACCCCTTCAATACAGCTTGATGCTTGGCATGATCCTGATGTCGCTCGTTCCGCAACTGGTGATGTCGTTTAAACAAAAACGCAGTATTGATCACGCAAAGCCTTGTGAGTCATAACGCTCTATAACGTGAAACACAAAAAGCCTGAGTTTTTATGCTCGGGCTTTTGGTTCTGCTGTTCTTCACTTCACCGTTATCGGCTTACCTTTCACACCGACGTAAAAGACCAGAATCTCTGTCGGCTCATCACCCGTATTTGCACCAAAATGCCATTGGTCGACGACTTCCGCAATTGCGTCTCCGGCTTTCAGCACGCCCTTCGGGACGGTAATTTTCAAAATAGTGACTTCAGGTTGGCCTTTGGGGTATTCAGGCAACGTAGTGCCGTCCCAGCTGGTGGTAGTCTGTAATACCACTTCAGCCTCTACTGAGTCTGGCGATTGAATGTCTGCCCATACACAGCTAAACACCAATGAAAGTGCAATCACTGCAGTTTGAATCGGTTTCAAAGTTCTCTCCTTGTTTATTAATAACCTTTACTTAAACAGTAAGAGAGATTCAGATATGAGCCTGACTTGAATGGTGAATATGTGAGGTTGAGGTCGATTTTAAGTCGTCCATAAAAAATGCCCACCGAATCGGCCTGTCTCTT
>NZ_JAHGAH010000247.1:0-20792 GCF_030248475.1 Vibrio sp. D173a | reverse complement strand
GTGATCAAGAGACAGACCTAAAGGCAGCCTCTTAGTATTTTCGTCAAAGGATCGGTATCAAGCTAATTCACCAGCACCTTGAATAGAACGCTCACTATTCTCGACAAGGAACACGGTGGCGGTCTGTTTTAAGGTTTCCCACTCCGCATCCTCCACAAATATACCCTCTTCCCATGATGCCTTTTGTGCACGGCTTAGCTCTTCACCTTCGATATGAATAGCGTAGCCCTGCGAACTCGCATCAAGGTTAAAATCGTTGGTGGAGAGTTCTATGATCATGTTGTGGTAATCCGTACCGTACCCTTCTATCACATCGGAAAAGAAGACTTCTGGTGCAATGTGACCTCGATTTAACACATATAAGGTGCGTTTTGGACTAGTACCATTCACCCATTGCGCACGACAGGCAATCCCCTTGGCAGACAATCGAGCTAACTCACTAAATGCTAGCCAACGGTTGTGGCATTGTTTTAACGTAACGGTGACTGACTTACTCTTCACCATCTTTTCTAACGCAAAGTCCAACACCGCTGGTAAATGACATGCAACACTACCATTGTGTAAGTCCACTTCAATGGACGAGTCTGTGTTGCAAGCAATGGTGACTGCGCAGTCCGAATCGAGACTAAGGAACAGACTGGCGTTGTTAAAGTGACGTACACCGTGTAAACCAACCATTTGTAGGTCCGCAACCATGTTAGCAATAACATCCGCTTCACCACAGTGACGACACATCCCTAGGAAGGCTTTGTTTACCGCAGCCACCAGCTCATTGTGAGAAACGATCATTATGCAAAACCCCCATCGATTTTTTGATTGTCGCTTCGCGCGATGTCTTCACACTCAGGCATAGTTGGGAAGATCCAACTATCGGTATACTCAGGCTCGTTGATTTCATCCCAAAGTGGGGCACCTTGGAAGAAAGTCACGCGCACCCAGCGATCAGACCTCGGGTCGAACTTGGTAGCGCCAAACATCGCTAGCTTACAGCGCAGCAAGTGCATTGGCAGGGCACCCTTACGAAGTACGTTCATTTGGATATCACCCATCTCTCTATTACCAAGCGTCCACACACGACGAGTGATTGCACGATACTGCGGGTGTTGCAACAAGAACTCTGCTAACGATGTGTCTGGCTGACACGTTTGTAGAGCATGGTAGAGTCGGTTTACTTGCCGCCCAATATCCAGCGGCAGCTCACGTTCTTCACCAATCTCCTCTCCACGAACACCTAACCTCGGCTCCTCTTTATCTTGGGAGCGATACCAGAACCAATAGTTGTTCTCTGGTAACGAATAGTCCACATCAATCGACCAACGGTATTTGCTCTCTAGTATTTGCGAAACATCTTGGAGGCTTTTTCCGCCAGAAATAGACAAAGATTCATCGGTGTTCATTTGGTTTTCAAATTCATCAACCAAAGACGGGTAAAGCTCGATCAAACATGAAGTTAGGATTTCTTGGGCTTCCAAACTCATTGTTGTGGTTTGTTTGAGCAAGCTTGCCCAGTTCACGTGTTTCGCCATCAAGGCATTCAAGTTAGTTTGCAGCGCCTGAATGTCTTCTATCGCTTTCTGGTTCAGTTGGTCTTGATGTTCATTAATGGTGATCACCTGCTCTAAATGACGCTGCGCTTTTGCCAACAACGCTGTCAGTGGCGCTTCTTGCTGGATCTCACAAGGCATCGACAATACTTGAGCAATAGCACGCTCACGTGACGTCATCCATTGATCAACAATGCAAGGGTGGTTGATAAGATAAGGCGCCATACCTAATCCTGTTGCATTCCCCACACCTAGGTAACGTTGAAGCCCTTTGTGTAAAGCAATGGCTTTGTCTCCACCTTGTTGCTGAGCTAGATAGTGCACCCAATCAAGGCTGAACTCTCTAAGCATGTACACCGCACACATTTGCGCACTGAAGGATTGATTGAAATCAGGATTGTTCTCTAACAGCTTAAAATCGGCTATACCAAACTTGCCGTTTCCGTATACGGCTGTCGTTCTCAGTATGTAGCCAACCTCTGCAAGTTCAGTAGGATCTGGTTGCTCACCTTTTGCCAATGCAGCAACGAGATGTTCAAACACGCGGACACTTTTGTTCGCACGAGCAAGAACAAGTACGTTGTTAGTGTTACGCCCTACTTCTTGCAAGGGCACATTGGCTCTTAGCTGTTCTAAGAGCTCGACATGGACATCCCCTTTCACAAGTGCAAAGGTGACGTCCCATTTCTCGGCGATAACGCGATCATTGCGTTCTTCATCGCCAATCTCATCGCAAAATACAACCAAGTGATATACATGCTCTGGCGTCTCAAGTTTATAAATTACATGACCAAAACCACGTGGGCACAATTGCCATTCATGTTTACTGACTTGCCATTCTTGTCTTGCCATCTTTCGAATCAAACTTCTCACAAAGCTGATTCGGTTTTGGTGCATAGCCCCTAGCCTATCTGGCGCCATCACAGTAGCAGCGTCGCGAAGCGTTGTTTCAGTGTAAGTAGAACGATGTGCATCCATTTTGCTCACCACCTATTTTTTATTGTAAGAATATAGACTTGTGCGGGTGTAGGAGGGTTATAACCCGCACAAGCTCCACGTTATTGTTTTTTTAAAGCATTGTTTCTAAAGTACGGTTTCTAAACCGTTGGTTATCGCTTTCTAGCGACTTATAACCCCTGCTCTTTTGCCATCTTGATGGCGATCTGCGGTGCATTCCATAGTGACGGCAACAAGATTAACGAGACTGGCACTGCCGTGATCACAATGAAGGATTGCAAAGCAGAAATACCGCCCGAGCCAAGCGAAATCAGAATCAGCGCGACAACACCCATCGCCACACCCCAGAACGTACGAATGATGGCATTTGGCTCTGTTTCACCACTGACCACGACACTGATGGTGTAAGTCATCGAGTCCCCTGTGGTCACAATGAAAATGGTCGTTAACACTAGGAACGAAATAGAAACTAACATCGGCATTGGCAGTTGTTGCGTTACGGCCAGCAGCGCTCCCGGCAAGTTAAAGCCTTCAAACGCCGAACTCACGCTGCCAGGGTTCGCGATTTCAAACGCCAGACCTGAACCACCCACAATCGTGAACCAAAAGCAGGTCGTCAATGGTGCAACAACACTGATGGTTGTAATGATTTGGCGAATGCTACGGCCACGTGAAATACGAGCAATAAAGATGGCCATCATTGGCCCATAGCCTAGGAACCAACCCCAGAAGAATACAGTCCACCAGCTCAACCAACCTTCATCACCGCGGTAGCTCGCCATAGGGATGAAGTTATCCAACATGGTGCCCACGCCTTGAATGTAACCATTGAAAATAAAGTCTGTTGGACCGAATAGCAGGATGTAAGCCATTAGGGCAATCGCCAAGATGACGTTGTAACGACTCAACATTTGCATGCCACGGTTCAGGCCACTTAGCGCAGAGACGGTGTAAAGTACGATGGCAAAGAGAATAATGATCAGCTGTGTCGTGAACCCATCAGGAATATCAAACAAAGCGTTTAACGCGTAGCTAACCTGTAGACCTAAAAAGCCGATTGGACCAATAGTGCCTGCCGCTACCGCGATGATGCAGCACGCATCAATCAAGGCGCCGATTTGGCCCTTCAGTGCACGCTCACCCAATACTGGGTAGAGCAGAATTCGCGGCTTGAGTGGTAAGCCTTTGTCGTAATGTAGATGCATTACCACAATAGACGTTAAGCTACCAACGATGGCCCAAGCAAGAAAACCCCAGTGCATGAAAGACTGCGATAATGCATTTACTGCGCCCTGCTGTGGATTATCTTGTGCACCATACAAAGGTGGTGGGCTGACATAATGTGCGATTGGTTCTGCTGCCGCCCAAAACACGCCACCACCGGCGAGTAAGGTACAGAAGATGATCGCCATCCAGCGAAAACCGTCCATTTCAGGCTTGGTTGTACCACCTAAAATCACCTTACCTGTTCGCCCTACAGCCAAGCCAAGACCAATAAGAAAAGTGAGAAGAAGTAGTAGTTGCCAATATGGACCGAAGACTTTCACCGCCCATACAAATCCTGTGTTTACCAATGTAGATAACAGTTCGCCATCATAAAGCGCAATGGCCACGAAAAGTGCGATAAAGCCGCCACTGTACCAAAGTGCTGGGTTACTGAGCCCCAGCTTATCCGGTGAGTTTTCTGTTGCTGAAATGTCGTTGTGTTTTGCTTGTGGCTTCTTTGATGACACGCTCATCGTAGAAGCTTTCATGCTATTGGTTAGATCAGACATGCTCTGACTCCAGAGGTTTATTGCAGCTGCCTTAACGGCTACAAAAAGTGACTTTAACGCCCGCCTTATTATTGTATTGGTGGCGGGCTATTCCTTGTTCGGGTTACAACTTATAACTTGGCCTCCAGCCCTTCTTTCAAAAAGTTAAACCAGTTCTCACCCAGTATTTTTCCTGCCTCAGATTCGCTGAACCCATGACGCATTAAGCCGTTGTAAATATTCTCCATACCCTTGCTACCGCTAAACCAAGGCAGTGCATCGGGCCAACCAGAATTACTTGCCGAACCTTCACCATAATCCATCGCTTTCGACCAACGGCCATTACGCATCCATTCAAGGACTTGCTGTGGCTGGTTCAAGCAAAGATCACTGCCAATACCCAGATGATCCACACCAAACAAATCAGCCGTTTTGGCGACCATTTGGCAAAAATCATCAAGCGTGCATTGGCTGCCATTTGGCAGGTGGAACGGGTACAAACTAAAGCCAATCAAACCACCGCGTTCCGTCAGTGCTTTGATAACGTTGTTAGATTTATTACGCAGAGCGTCATGGGCAAACGTTGGGTTTGCGTGGCTGATGCAAATAGGGCGGGAAGAAAGATCAATCGCTTCCAATGTCGAGCGCTCTGCACTGTGTGACATGTCGATGATCATCCCAACACGGTTCATCTCTTCGATGGCCTGTTTACCAAAGCGCGTGACACCAGAGTCGTTCTGCTCATAGCAGCCTGTCGCCAACAAGCTTTGGTTGTTGTAGGTCAGCTGCATGATCAACAAACCTTGGCGACGCATGACTTCAATCAGGCCAATTTCATCATCAATTGGAGAACAGTTTTGCGCACCAAAGAAGACCCCTACTTTTCCTTCTGCCTTCGCTTTCTCGACATCGGCCATAGAATAAATTGGCATGATGAGGTCTGCGTTTTGCTCGAAGCGAAGATTCCATTCAGCAAAGCGGGTTAACGTTTCTCGTGCATTTTCGTGATAAACGATCGTTGCATGAACAGCGGTGATGCCGCTGGCTTTTAGTGTCTGAAAGTACTCTCTATCCCAATTGCAGTACTGCAATCCATCAATCACAATCCGTTGTTGGTACATAACCACTCCTTAAACGTTAATGAGCCTTTAAGGTTGGGCAGCGTAATCCTCGGCTGCCCTATTTCACTTAGTAAGGACGTTGATAAGCGGTTTTCACCACGGTGTAGAACTCTTTCGCATACTGACCTTGCTCGCGTGGACCAAAGCTCGACTCTTTACGACCGCCAAACGGTACGTGGTAATCCGTTCCTGCGGTTGGTAGGTTGACCATCACACAACCTGTTTGTACCTGCTGTTTGAAGATGGCGCAGTTACGAAGGCTTTGTGTGATGATGCCGCCCGTCAAACCAAAGCGAGTATCGTTCGCCACGGCAATGGCTTCATCCAAATCAGAAACTCGAATCACACTTGCCATCGGTGCGAACACTTCTTCTTGGTTCACTTCCCAGCTGTTTTGCGTGTTAAGGAACAGAGTTGGCGACATGTAGAAGCCTTCATGTTTCAGGTTTAATCGCTCGCCACCGAATGCCAACTCTGCACCACTTTGACGTGCCTTCTCGATCCAATCGAAGTTCGCTTCCAACTGGTTGCCATCCACCACTGGTCCCATGAAGATGCCTTCTTCTAATGCGTGGCCAACTTTAAGCTCACTCATTCGTTTGATCAGTGCTTCAACGTACGCATCGTGAATACCATCCATCACCACTAAACGAGATGAAGCCGTACACTTCTGACCTGCGCCAGAGAAAGAACCTGCAATCGTCGCTTCAACAGCGATTTGAATATCGGCATCATCGGCAACCACAAGTGCGTTCTTACTGCCCATTTCTAACTGACAGCGAACGAAGTTTGGCGCTGTCGCTGCTGCGACTTTACGACCCGTATCAACAGACCCAGTAAAGCTCACACCGTTTACGTCTTTCGAATTAATTAGGGTGTTGCCCATTTGCGAACCACTGCCCAACACTAGGTTAAATGTACCTGCTGGTAAGCCTTGTCGATGGATAATCTCAGTCAGTGCAACGGCACTTGCTGGTGTTAAGTTCGCTGGCTTCCAAACCACACTGTTACCAAACGCAAGGGCTGGCGCGATTTTCCAAGCAGCAGTCGCAGTTGGGAAATTCCAAGGAGAAATGATGGCGATAACACCTACAGCTTCACGAGTAACCTCAACGGAAACCCCTGGACGGACAGAAGCAGCGTTATCGCCAATTTGACGCAGCACTTCAGCCGCAAAATATTGGAAGAATTGTCCAGCTCGGTAGATTTCGCCTCGACCTTCTGCAAATGGTTTGCCTTCTTCGCGTGAAAGCAATGTACCAAGCTCGTCACAACGAGCAATCAACTCATCACCAATCGCTTGTAATACTGCTTGTTTACGCTCAATTGGTGTTTTTTCCCATTCTGGCTGAGCAATTTTCGCGGCCTGAATCGCTTGTTCGACTTGCGCTTCGCTCGCCTGAGCAAAGTCGCCTAAATTTTCACTGATGTCTGAAGGGTTGATGTTTGCAATCGTGTTGATGCCAGATTGCCATTCACCGGCAATGTAGAGGGATTTTTCTGCTTGAACATTATTGATAAAAGTCATTGCTCTGTCCTTGTTCTTCCTGACGTCTAGTGGTCTTCCACCAGCTCATTCATCTCACTTAATACGCCAAACTTGGCTGTGTGTTTTTGTTCTTTACTCTGGCTGGTTCGCTGAGGCGTAAACCACAAACTCGACCAGCATTTCTTCACGGGCAAGACCTGCGACAACCATGGCTGCGCGGTTTGGATAAGGCGCTTCAAAGTATTCCGCATACACTTGATTTACCGTTTTTAGATACTCGCGATCCGTCACGTAGATCAGCACTTGTAGAACTGAATCAAGCGACTCGCCCGCGCACTCAAAGGTGTGAATGAGATTATTAAAGGTTTGGCGTGTTTGCGCTTCGATGCCACCTTCCACGACCGCGCTCGTATCATCGATTGGGATTTGCGCCGTGTATAACGTGCCATTGTTGACGATGGCCCACTCTAGTGGTGCTTTAGAAGCAAATAGTGCCGTTTTGACTGGGTATTTTTTCGTAGAAGTATTCACGTGCCTTTCAACCTTTGTAACAACCTTGTTTCAAGATAGTTAAATACTGCACATTGACAGGCGATAAATCGAACGGTAAATTTTTTACATTTGATAAGAAAAATCTATCATCTTATGAAGGTTCCAATAAATAAAGGGATTGCAGGGGTTTCGCGATGAGTATCAAACTTCAACAATTAAAGCATTTTGTGATGGTGGTCGAGGAAGGCGGTTTTAGGGCGGCTTCACATAGAGCAAACCGCTCTCAAGCTGCGCTGTCAACGTCGATCAAAGAACTGGAAAAAAACCTCGGTCAAACGCTGTTTGAAACGGGCAATAAATCTAAACTCACGCCCTTTGGTGAAATCTGCTTACCCAAGATCATCCAGTTTCTTAATATCTATCACGCACTGAACAACGACTTAAAAGCAGCCGCTGCTGGACAACAAGGTCGAGTGCGAATTGCCAGTGTCCCTTCTGTTGCTGCTAAGCTCATTCCAAGTGTTTTGGGCGCATTTTGTGAACAATACCCTAACGTCGAGGTCAGCCTAATTGATGATAACGCAGCAGGAGTCGAAGCCCGTCTTTTATCAGGCGAGGTCGATTTAGCGTTAGGAAACCCATCACATTTAGATGAAGGCGGTATTGAGTTTACTCCATTGATCTCCGACCCAATTGGCGTGGTATGTTTGAAGGACAACCCTATTGCCCAACACCCCGAGGGTATTGAGTGGCAGACCTTATTAGAACAGCCCTTTATTCGAAACGGCACGTGTACTCTACTCGATCCGACGCCTGCACGCGCGCTAAGTGAACAGGCTTTATATTCCGTTGAGAACATCACGTCTTTGTTCTCTGTTCTGGAGCTCGGTATTGGCGTCACTACCTTGCCTAAGTTAGCGTTCCCGACCAACGAAACTCGACTGGTTTGGATTCCGCTGATCGATCCACCTTTGGAAAGACAGGTTGGCATCTTTACTCTGACGGACAGAACCATCTCCCCTCAGGCAAAAGCGTTTCATGATTTGTGCATTCATTACTTGAACTACCAAGAAGAAGTAGAATCCGCATAAGCATATACCCAAGTGACTTCAAGATGCAGGATTCAGAGCGTTGTCATTGATTCGAGGGCAAAGAAAACAACGCAGCGTAATAGCCAGCTATTTCCAAGTTGTTTGACGCAGCCATTGGTTTAAATAGAAAAGCGAGTCAATGACACGCTCCCAAAGGGCCCTCTTTGCAAATAGTAAGGGATTTGGCTTGTATACTTTGTTGTCGATTCTTGATTTAGACCCACCAAACCTTTAAATCGCCGCCGCGTCTACAAACCAAATCATTTTCGCTGAACCAGCATCTCGAGGTTACTTGGGTATAGTGCACAATTTGTTGAAGTTACGAGTTTTCCTACATCCCATCTGTGCTAGGATGCTGGCAATGTTAAGTGATAAATACTGAATCTTAATGAAAGTGTTACAAATCGCAGGGATAGCCGTTGCACTGGTTGCTGGCTTTTACGCGCCTACCCTGTTCAAAAACTTCTCTTCAGCGCCCGAGCCTAAGTCGCTCGATGAATACTGTTTCCTCTCTACTGAATCTTGCATCCAACATGATGTTGCGATGACGCTTAGCGTCGATACTGCTCAACCTCTGATCCCAGCTCAGCTCGAAGTCGAATGGCAAGACAGCGAAGCCGATCAGCTCGTATTAAGTTTGGTTGGTCGAGAAATGGAAATGGGCGAGCCAAAATTCATGCTGAAGAAAGTGGCGCCGGGTAAATTTGTGGGCGATGTGACATTGCCCGTTTGTACACAAGATTCAATGACGTGGGTTGGTGAGCTTTCCGACGGTAAAGACACCATCTACCCAGCCCTCAAAATGCAAAGATAAGGAATAACTATGAGCCGTAACTGGTCTCTTTTTCTCGTGGTTGCTTTCGTTCTCGGCTTTGGTACTAAAACGTATCTAGACGGCCAAAAAGAGGTAGAGAAAAAACCGCAACAAGTCGCTACCGAACAAAGCGTGCTGTTTGGCGAAGGCGATAAACCTGTCGATATCTTCGACACTAGTGATGATCGAATTCGTATTGTTTACTTTGGCTTTACGCGCTGCCCAGATGTGTGCCCAACCTCATTAGCCATGCTAGCCGGCGCTCTCAACCAAATCGACGATGCACAAAAAGCACAGTTGCGTCCGATGTTCATCTCACTTGATCCGGAACGCGACGAAGCAGATGCATCCGCTAAGTACGCCCATTACTTCCACCCAATGATTGAAGGTCTGTCAGCGCCACTTGATGTGACCACCCCACTTGCTCATAAGTACGGTGTCATTTTCCGTAAAACAGAGCTTGAAGGCTCGGAGCTGAAATACACACTCGACCACAGCTCTTACTTCTATTTCTTGAAGCCTGACGGCACACTTATCACAAAAGTGCCGCATACCTTAACGCCTGCGCCAATTGTCGAGGCAATAACCAAACTGACTGCAGAAGGAAAAACCAATGAAAGCTAAGCACGCAATCAAAACGTTGGCACTCTCCGCCCTACTTCTAAGCCCTTTGGCGCAAGCAAATCTCAACGTGATGCCACATGAGCCGTATGCACGAGCTATGGCGCCAGGTGCGGTCACTAGCGCTGTGTTTGTGACCTTTGCTAACCGAAGCCAAGAAGACATCAATATCGTTGCAGCGGAAACCCCAGCGGCAGGCAAAGTCGAGCTACATGATGTGATTAAAGAAGGCGATGTGATGAAGATGCGTCAAATAGACCACATCACGCTAGCGGCAAAAGAGACTACCGAGCTAAAACCGGGCAGCCTGCATATCATGCTATTCGACCTTAAAAAGCCGCTTAATGAAGGCGACGACATCGAAGTCACTGTGACTTACGACAACGGTCAAAAGCAAAGCTTTACCGCACCGGTCAAAAAAGTCATGGCGGGAATGAAAAAGCACGAACATCACCATTAATTGTTGATCGGAAAATCAATTCAAAGCTCCTCCAACGTGAGGAGCTTTTTTATTCCTCTATCTTTTCCCTAAACAGCTATCAAAAACCATCTTACAGAGTAATCAATGCAAAGTTTTATGTCCTAAATCAGCGCGAAGCAGCCACCGCTGAGATATAAACAAGGCTTTGCTGCCAAACGAGTTTCTCGCCATGTTAAAAGCCCTTTCTCGCGTCTTCAAAATGCTGACGCACGTGAATCCAAATCTAGTACAAGACGTCGATACTATCATTAACGCTATCGGTGGCATGGAGAATTTGGTGGAAACCGGTGCTTGCGCGACAAGATTACGCCTAACTCTAAAAGACACCTCTATCGTGAATCAAAAAGCATTGAAAGCACATGGGGCACATGGCGTGGTGATCATCGATGAGCGGCATATTCAAATCATCTACGGCGTAAAAGCCAACACCTATTCACAAGAGATGGAAGAACGTCGAATAAAGCACGTATCGCTCTAAAAAAGCGCAAAGGAGTTGTAAGAATCGAATCACAGCCGCTATACTCCGGCCGTTAACTCACCAACTAAGAGGAAATATGATGATTGTAATGAATAACACTAACTGGGCAGTGAAAGGGTAAACGTCCAACTTTTTTCTCGTGGCTGAGCCACAAACTCCTCCCTTCTTTGCCCGGTTTTCACCGGGGTCAGCTCTATGCGAATTAGACCCTAATGCGACTTGTATTAAGGCGCTTTGTTGCGTCAGGGATAATTCAACAATGAATAAAACACATTCTTTTTGTGAAACACTACTAACTCAGCCTAACCCATTAAAGCGATTAGGTTGGAAACCATTTTTTCAACAACAACTGACGTTAGACGATTACGAGAACACGCTTTTCGCTCGAGTGATTGCTCACCATCGTAGTGGTTATGTTGTGGTTAGCGAGCAAGGTGAAACTCACTTACCTATCCAAACATCACTACCCAGCATGACCGTTGGCGATTGGGTAATATTAAACCACCAACAGCAGTTCTCTCTTTTACTCGAGCGTCGCAGCTTATTTAGCCGTAAAGCCGCAGGTAGCAAGGTCGCTGAGCAGCTTATCGCCGCCAACATAGACACAGTATTTATCGTTTGTTCACTCAACCACGACTTTAACCTGAGCCGCATTGAACGTTACTTATCACTCGTTAATGAAGCCGACGTCGAGCCTGTTATTGTGCTGACGAAAGCAGACTTATGCGACGATGCTGACGAACTCAAGGCTCAAGTACAAAAACTCGATCCGCTGCTTATGGTGAAAAGCGTGAATGGTCTGGACGAATCGAGCGTTGCTACGTTGATGAGTTGGTGCGGCGAAGGTCAAACCGTCGCGTTCATCGGCTCTTCAGGAGTAGGAAAGTCCACCTTGGTGAACACTCTACTTGGCGAGCAAGAACAAGCGACAGGTGGTATTCGTGAAGATGACAGCAAAGGTCGACACACTACGACCTCTCGTTCAATCCATCTACTGCCCTCTGGTGCAATCCTCATGGATACACCAGGAATGCGTGAGATCCAGTTGGCCGATAGTGAAACAGGGGTCAGCGAAACCTTTGCTGATATTGAAGCGCTAGCAGAAAACTGCCAATTCAATGATTGCCAACATCAAACCGAACCTGGATGTGCGGTTCAAGCCGCGATTGAAGGTGGTTCATTGGAGTCGCGCCGCTTTACTAACTATCAAAAGTTATTACGCGAGCAAGCTCATAACGGTGCAACACTTGCAAAACAGCGAGCGCAGAACAAACAGTTTGGCAAAATGGTACGTAGCGTGGTCGGCGAAAAGCGCAAACGACAACAAGGTTACTAGTTTGTTATCAGTACGTAATCAATAGAACAAAGGAGGCTAACGCCTCCTTTTTTAATAACTTACTGAAAAATCATCATTCATACTTTGCCATACAAAGCAACACAAAAGACCAATAACGATAACATTGAGCAAACATTTAAACTAAGAACAAACTAAAACTAGACACAAAATATTACCAAGCTAAGATATGTGATATTCAGCAAGAAAATAGCTGAATTTATAAATACAGGATAATTGATAATCAGGACGTCTTAGCAACGCAATAACAAGATTCAGCCCCCTTAACGCAAGGGAATATTACGCCGTGTGATGACTGAATTTGCGCTGTTGCTGAGGCAAAAAATTGCAGGAATGATGTATGCAAATGCAACACAACAGTCTCGTTGCCCGATACGCTCGCGGTAACCTCGTTCTCCAAATCCTTGTCGGTATCGTCTTTGGTATCTTGCTTGCAACGATCTCACCAAGCCACGCTGAAAGCGTTGGTATGCTGGGTAGTCTATTTGTAGGTGCGCTAAAAGCGATTGCTCCAATATTGGTATTCATCTTGGTTGCTGCGTCTATCGCGAACCAAAAGAAAAACCAACACACTTACATGCGTCCAATCGTAGTTCTTTACCTAGCGGGCACTTTCTTTGCAGCATTAACCGCAGTGTTACTAAGCTTCCTTTTCCCGACCAATCTAACGCTAGTAACAGGCGCTGAAGGTGCAACGCCACCACAAGGTATCGCAGAAGTTCTACAAACCTTGCTGTTCAAACTGGTTGATAACCCAGTAAACGCGCTAGTAGAAGCTAACTACATCGGTATTCTTGCTTGGGGCGTGGGTCTGGGTCTTGCACTTCACCACGCATCAGCAACCACAAAAGCGGTATTCGAAGATCTAAGCCACAGTGTTTCTCACATTGTTCGCTTCATCATTCGTCTTGCGCCTTTCGGTATCTTTGGTTTGGTTGCATCAACGTTTGCTACAACAGGCTTCTGCGCACTAGCAAGCTACGCTCACCTCCTAGCGGTACTACTAGGCTCAATGATGATCATCGCGCTAGTAGTTAACCCAGCGATCGTGTACTTCAAAACCAAAGAAAACCCATACCCATTGGTGTTCCAATGTCTACGTGAAAGTGGCGTAACAGCATTCTTCACTCGTTCAAGTGCTGCGAACATTCCAGTGAACATGAACCTATGTAAGAAGCTAGACCTAGACGAAGATACGTACTCAGTGTCTATCCCACTAGGTGCAACTATCAATATGGCAGGTGCAGCA
Organism: Vibrio sp. D173a; assembly: GCF_030248475.1. Classification (NCBI taxonomy): domain Bacteria; kingdom Pseudomonadati; phylum Pseudomonadota; class Gammaproteobacteria; order Vibrionales; family Vibrionaceae; genus Vibrio; species Vibrio sp. D173a. Next base: position 7,347 of record NZ_JAHGAH010000247.1, on the reverse strand, counting down.
ATCACTATCACAACCCTAACGCTAGCAGCAGTACACACTATGGGTATCGAAGTTGATCTAATGACGGCAGTACTACTAAGTGTTGTTGCAGCGGTATCAGCGTGCGGCGCATCTGGTGTTGCAGGTGGCTCTCTACTGCTTATCCCACTGGCGTGTGGTCTGTTTGGTATCTCAAACGACGTAGCAATGCAGGTTGTAGCGGTTGGCTTTATCATCGGTGTGATTCAAGACTCGGCTGAAACAGCGCTAAACAGCTCAACAGACGTTATCTTCACTGCCGCTGTTTGCAAATCAGAACAGAAGAAAGCTCAGTAAGGCTTAAGCATCTGTAATATGTAAAAAATAGAAAGGGGAGCCAACGAGGCTCCCCTTTTTTGTGTAAATGCCAATTAATACCGCCACACCAAACGAATTCTAAATGCAAGAGGAGCAATATGCTCCTCTACTCATACTTTGATCATACTTCAACTTTGCGTCAGGATTTTCTGAAATACGCAACTTGCCCTTAACTTTTCGAAAATCGATGCGTAGAATCCCGCCCTGTTATGCGTATGGTTGAGTTGTACATAGGGTAAAAAACCAATGAGATTGTTGTCTGGATTCTCGTCAAAAGAATGGCTGTTAACGGCTGTAATGCTCGGAGGCTTAAGTTTATCACTCCAAGCAACGTACTTCTGATGCTCGCACAGCCGCCATTCAAGTGATCTTCGCCGACATGCAGTATCACGTCTCTATTCTCAATCAGAATGCGAAAGCTTTTAAGCAAGACCACGGGGCCGACCAGTGCGTCTTAACTGCTGTTGGGTATCAAGAGTTTTACAATGGCTACCCAGAAACCCAAAGTGAGTGCGGTGAGCAAGTCAGCTTCTTCGATAACCTAACCATTACCGATGAGATGAAACAGACAGATTTAGTCTTCATCGAGAACAACCAATACTCCATGGTTGGGTATGGCAATGACGAATCACCAGAAGCGCTCATGGCTGGCAATTGCTACGCCTACTACCGAATGGATGGCAAAGGCGCGGATGGACACAGCTTTAAGGTTGATACCTCTCGCTGTTAGGGCAGACTTAACGCTGTGTAGAACAGTCTATAGAAATCAAAAAGGGAGCTAAGTGCTCCCTTTTTACTGCTTACAGCCTGAAATTACGCTTGGCTGAGTGTCACTTCTTCCAATGGGAAGTGCGCGCTAGGCTCAACGAACTCTTGCTGTGCTGCGATGGTTTGCAGTTCCCATTCGCCCGCTTGGTAAGTCGCGTTAAGTACGCCATAGCAAGCATCGTGGCAGTGTTGGGACGCTTGTTTTGGTGTCCAACCTTTCAATAGACCAGCGGTGAAAATCGCCGAAATCAAATCGCCAGCGCCTACGGGTGCTTTAGCAAATTCAAAATGAGGACGCTTCGCTAGGTAAGTGCCTTCTGGTGTCGCAAGTAGCATATTGAAGCTGTCATCTGACAGGCAGTAAAGGTGCTTCACCAACACCACTTTAGGACCTTTTGCTAGCGCACGCTGACAAGCGTTGATTGCGTCATCCAACGTGTGAATTTCCATCTCTGCAAATTGGCTTAGCTCGAACTGGTTAGGCACGATCACATCCGCCATTGGCATTAGACGATTCAACAAGTTTTCTGCGATACCCGGCGCAACAATACAGCCTTTGTCTGGCGCGCCCATCACTGGGTCACACACGTAAAGCGCTTCTGGATTCGCTTTTTTAACTTTAGTAACCGTATCTTCTACTGCCAGACATTGCTCAGCACTGCCTTGGTAGCCAGTCAGAACCGCTTGGCACTTCTCTAGCGCGCCAATGTTGCCAAGACCACGAACTAATTCGCTGATGTCATCAGCCGAAAACGCACGACCCGTCCAGCCTTCTTGATACTGGGTGTGGTTAGAAAATTGAACCGTGTGAATAGGCCACACTTCGAAACCCATGCGTTGCATTGGGAAAACGGCACTGCTGTTACCAGCGTGGCCAAAAGAAACATGAGATTGTATAGAGAGGATACCTTGCATAGTACCAGACCTCTTCTTGTTGTTATCAATAGTTCAAAGACAGCGGCGAGCGCCAGATTTGCGAAACCAGTAGTGTATCCGACAAACCAAGATTCTCTAACTCAATTCTAGCCTTCTTCGCTGGAATCGCTTGGAGAGCTGGTTTTCAGTACCATTTTCTTAATTTCCATTTTGTCTTTATTGAGCGCAATTTCGAGGGTGTCCCCTTCCCTTATCCCGAGTTCATTCAGGATCACGCTTGGAATGACTACGACGGTATCGTCACCGATTTTAACAGGTTGGCTAATCATCTTTCGTCCCCCAATTGTCGAAAATGAGTTTTCACGTTGTGAGTGGTGCTGTTTCCTTTACTTACTGAATGGATAAAAAACAAAAGAGCCTTCCACACCGCGTATGGGAAGGCTCGATTGAAAACTTAGTTCGCGAGTGGTTCATGCTTCGCAGCGATCAAACCGTAAGCACTCCAACCTAGGAAGGTAACGATAGAACCCCACATCATGGCTTCGTAGCCAGAACCGTACAACGCGTAGAAGCTGTAGAGAGAACCGACTAGCGCAATGATATTCGTGGTTTTCATCTCGCGCTCAGGCACATGCGCCACTTGCTGCATGATGAAGATTGCGCCCATACATAGAATGTAAGGAATAACGTTCGTCACCACGGCTAGGTTAACTAGCGCTTCAAATTGCTCGTTCAATGTTGGTGATATAGTCATCAAAGAAAGCACCGACTGGATAACCGTAATTGCCACCATGCCTTTGATTGGTGTACCGCGTTTATCAACTTGTGAGAACAGTTTCGGGAAGAAGCCTGCGTCTGAAGATGATTTGAATACGGACGCGATAGTGAACTGCCAACCCAGTAGTGAACCTGCACAAGCAAGAACCGCCATGCCCGCAACCACTTTACCCGCCGTAGAACCTAGCATCACTGTCCATACTGTTGAGAATGGCGCTGTAGAAGCAGCAAGTTCAGAGTTCGCTACGATACCAGAGCAGATGTTGGTTGAAACAATGTAAACCACTGCTGCAATCAGCGTACCGCCCAATACTGCGATTGGTACGTTCTTCTCTGGATTTTCTACTGCTTCTGAGTTCGCACAAGCAGACTCAAGACCTAGGAACGCCCAAAGTGTCATTGCGATTGACGCACTTACTGCTTCACCAAATGGCAGGTGGTGTGGGTTCCACGCTTCTACGTACATGGTTGGGCTAAAGTAGAACCAACCAACAATACCCAAAGAACACACAGGAAGGATAACACCCCAGACTGTAAACGAGCCGATTTGACCGGTGATCTTCGCACCACCAAAGTTAGCGAAGGTACAAATCCAAAGGATAGCGATGGTGTACAGACAGGTCTCGACTGGCGACAAAGTCACTTCGAAGAAAGCCGAGCCATAACCGACACAGGTAATCGCAATCGCGATGTTGGCAATCAACAGTGACAAGCCGTAGGTCCAACCCGCCATAAACGCACCCGATTTACCAAACGCGTACGACGCATAGCCGTTCATACCACCATCACGTTTACTAAAGCGACCACACTTCGCAAATACATAGGCAAGAGCCAATGAACCCGCCGCAGTAATCAGCCAAGATAGAATCGAAATCGTGCCCACTTGCGCCAGCTTACTTGGCAGCATAATGATGCCCGAGCCAGCCATGTTAATGAATGTCAGAATGGTTAGCTGCACCACCGACATTTTTTTGGTTTCAGTACTCATAAATTATTCTCCACGAATAAACGGTTCGCACCGCAACAACCAAGTCACGATGCGAACGGGGTAGATTAATCTTTAAGGGCGTAGCAATGGGCGGTGGTGCGGCCATTGACGTCTTCTAGGTACACACCTTGAATCTCTGGTGCGAAGCCTGGGAATCGGTTGATGCCTTCTTCTAGAGATAAGAAGTAATCGACCACTTGTTGAGTCCAGATTTCGCCCGTGATCACACAGATAATGCCTGGAGGGTAAGGAAGCGCACCTTCTGCTGCGACACGACCTACCGCTTCTTTCAGAGGCAAGTAATCACACTCGCCGCGGAAGTATTTGCGTGTTGCCACATCTGGTTTGTGCACCATAGTTGGGAAGTATTCGCTACGGAACATCGCTTTTTGTAGCTGTTTCACGTTCAGCTCTTTGTACATGTCATGCATTTCCTGACATAGCTGACGGATGGTGTAGCCGCGGTAGCGCTCTTTATTCGCCTCGTAAACGCGAGGAAGCACGATGTTTAGCGGCGCGTCATCACGAATGAATTTTTCGAAGCGGTTAATTTGCGCCACAAGATGACGGATCTTACCCATGTCCTCTGCTGGAGTGAGAAGGAACAAGATAGAGTTCAAGTCACACTTCTCAGGGATGATGCCGTTCTCACGTAGGAAGTTAGCCAATAACGTTGCAGGAATACCAAAGTCTGCGTAGCTACCATCTTCAGCAATTCCTGCTGTGGTGAGTAGCAATTTACATGGGTCAACGAAGTACTGACCTTCGCCGTAACCTTCAAATTTATGCCAGCTTGCGTCTGGCTCGAACATGAAGAACTTCTTATTGGTTGCGATAAGATCGGTGTCGTAACTGCCCCATGGTTGACCATCCACTTGGTCAGGAATGAACGGACGAATCAGCTCACAGCTTTTCAGGATTTCTTTACGTGCTTCGATACCTGTCTTAACCGCATCACGCCATAGGCGCAGACCCGCTTCACCATCGTGGATCTTCGCGTTCACATCCAATGCTGAGAACAGCGCGTAGAATGGTGAAGTTGACGCGTGCATCATAAACGCGTTGTTGAAGCGTTTGTGGTTACAGTAGCGAGCCTGACCTTTGATGTGGTGGTCTTTTTTGTGGATCTGCGAGGTTTGAGAGAAGCCAGCTTGTTGTTTGTGAACAGACTGAGTCACGATCACACCCGCATCTTCTGGTTTCAGATCCAGTAGCAGCGGAGAACAGTCTTTCATCATAGGAATGAACTGCTCGTAGCCCACCCATGCCGAGTCAAATAGGATGTAATCACATAGATGACCAATCTTATCCATCACGTAACGTGCGTTGTAGATGGTACCGTCGTAAGTACCCAATTGGATGATCGCAAGACGGAATGGGCGTTCATCACGAGCACGCTCTGGTGACACTTTTGCGATTTGAGCACGGATGTATTCTTCATCAAAACAGTGCTCATCCATACCACCGATAAAGCCCCAAGGGTTACGTGCCGTTTCTAGGTAAACTGGCATACCTCCCGCTTGGATCAATGCGCCATGGTGGTTTGATTTGTGGTTGTTACGGTCAAACATCACCAAGTCACCCTCGGTCACTAGCGCGTTACAAACCACTTTGTTTGAAGCCGAAGTACCGTTGAGTACGAAGTAGGTTTTGTCTGAGTTGAACACTTTTGCTGCGTGCGCTTGAGCTTGGTGAGCAGAACCTTCGTGGATCAGCAAGTCACCTAAATCAACGTCCGCGTTACACAAGTCACTACGGAATAGGTTTTCACCGAAGAAATCGTAGAACTGTTTACCTGCTGGGTGTTTTTTGAAGAACTGACCGCCTTGGTGTCCTGGACAGTCGAATGCAGAGTTGCCCATTTCCACGTAGTGAGTCAATTGTTTGAAGAACGGTGGAAGTAAGCGACATTCGTATTTGGTGACAGCCTCATTGATTTGGCGACCGTAGTATTCAATTGACTGTCTTTCCAAATCGATAACGCCGGTTAACCATACGTAATCTTCTGCTGAAACTGGGTTTTCATCTGTTACTAAGAAAACCGGAATGCCATAACCCGTTTCAGAAATAATTTTGTGTAGACCAGCCTTAATATCTGCAGAAGTAATAATTGCAGCGCCAACGTCGGTTAATTCGACGTGCTCAAGTGGTTTTAAAGTTCGGTTAAATTGCTCATCCAAAGATTCAGATAATAAACTGAAGTCTTCTGGCATGTAATTACTAACACCGATAATTAAACGTTTCATTTGAAATATCTCTTATTTGTTCTGTAAAGACGACAAGCACAGATATTACAAGTGAAATTAATATTTAAAATTCAAAAAACAAATTTCGTGATTATTCGTTCATAATTAAAACTCTTATTTTCTCGAAATAAAATTTCGCGATCTTTATCACTTTCCTTTCGATAAGCCAATGATATTGAATTTTGGTTTAAATTGAATTCAGGTGAAGAATTATGTGACCTCACCAGTTATTATTAAAAAAGGAATCAAAAGAAAATAAAATTTTGCGATTTTCATCACTCTATATTTAACTAGATTGATTTATTAGCAATAAAAAACACAATAAATACGCTTATATTTAACAAGTTATAAACCACAAACAAAAAGCCATCAACATTTCTGCTGATGGCTTTTTACTTTGGTGATTTTACTTTGATAGCAGCGAGAGCCAGTTTAATCAAACAAATGGCTATCGAGTTTAACGCCATTATTCGACCACAATTGATACCGTTTCACCGCGATTCCAGACGAGTACATGGTGTGCTTACAGTCCATACATTCGACAAAGTACAGGCCACTCATGCCAGCCATGACATGTAACCTTCGGCTGTCACAGCGCTTACACGACAAGCGTTGCACCTTACTGTTTACATCGACACGGCGAGCGAAGTTAAGCGTTTCATGGGAACACAAGGCATCCATCGCACTGTCTTTAAACGGGTGCTCACTGAGCAAGTGATTGATGGCGTAATCGTACACCGGGGGAATCGATGTTTTGCCATTCTCTATATTGGTTATCTTAGCAACGGAAACACCCAACAAAGATGCAAATTCCACTTTGCTGTATTCCAAGATAAACCTTGAAGAGATGAACTTATCTGCACTAATGATTCTCAACATACACAAATCTCTAATGGACATAAAAAGAGCATGACGTTGCCCCTTTATGTTGAAAAGGATAATAATAGGTTGCTTCTTACTGTATTTATACGCAGAGTGTGCGCTATTTTTATTTTTGGGTATATTGCGCTTAATTTGGTTAAAGATCAACAGACACTAATTGAAACCAAAAATAGAAATTAAGATTTAGTAATATAAAACTTAATACCAAATATTAGTTAAAGTAATGAGTTTCATTAGAAAAACATAATTTAAGCTAACAAATTATTTTCATAGCTATAGTATGAGCTAATCAATAATAACGGATTGGAGCTTAATTCATGTATTTGCAGCAAGGGGGGGGGATTTCCCTCTATTTATAGATTTATATAAGGATAGGTTGGTGGTAGATAAAATTCTGTTGAAGCTTTGCATAAAGAACACCCAACAACTATGCACACAATAGAATAAAGAAGAATTTGAGTGATAAAAAAGCCT
>NZ_JAHGAH010000246.1:0-6459 GCF_030248475.1 Vibrio sp. D173a | reverse complement strand
GGGCCACTTCTCTTTCCTTGGATCTCATCAAAAGCCTGTTCAATCTGCTCTGGTCGCCCTAAATCAACGAGGTGAAAATCCATATCTGGATTCATATTAGGCGCAATGTCTAGCACGATAACTTTTGCTTGTTGCTCAAGGTAGGCAAGAGCAAGGTGTTTGACCGATACCTTGGCTACCGCCGGTAATCACGACAACTTTATCTTTATACATACAGAGTTCTTAATTGTTTTTAATAACCCCAATTTTAGGGCCCAAACGTATAAAAAATAGGCACGATTCTCGCTAAATCGTACCTAGAGAGTGCTGAATCAACAGCCGCTATTGTTGTTATTCGCTATCCAAAATCACCAGAGATGTATCGCTTAGTACGATCATTATCTGGACGGTGGAAAATTTTGTCGGTCGTGCCATATTCTTCTAACTTACCGAGGTACATAAAACCGGTATAATCAGAGATGCGCATCGCTTGCTGCATGTTATGCGTAACGATAACAATGGTGTATTTCTCGCGCAGTTCTGTAATCAAGGTTTCAATCGCTGCAGTCGCAATTGGGTCAAGCGCTGAAGTCGGTTCATCCATTAGGATTACTTCTGGCTCTAGAGCAATCGTGCGTGCGATACATAAACGCTGCTGCTGACCACCAGATAGGCCATTTGCATCGGCATCCAGCTTGTCTTTCACCTCTTCCCACAAGTGCGCGCGTTTTAATGCAGACTCAACACGATCTTTGATTTCTGCTTTGCTAAACGTACCTTGGATTTTAAGACCAAACGCCATGTTCTCGTAAATCGACATTGGGAATGGTGTCGGTTTTTGGAAAACCATACCGATTTTAGAGCGCAGCTCGTTTACATCGGTGTTGTTAAAGATGCTTTCGCCATCCAACAGGATTTCACCTTCTGCATACTGATTACCGTACAAATCGTAAATTCGGTTCAAGGTACGAAGAAGCGTGGATTTACCACAACCCGAAGGGCCAATCAGTGCCGTCACACGGTTTTTGTAAATCGGCATGGATACCGATTTCAATGCTGCATCTGCGCCTTTGTTGTAGTAAAAATTTAAGTTTTGAATATCCATACGATGAGTCAGATTTGCTGTCACATCGTTGGTATTAATGCTGTCTACCAAAGTGCTCATAGTAGGTCCGTTCATGTTGTTTGTAGTGACTGGGTTTAAAGTTGCCGTGTTCATGCTCTTCTCGCTTTAAATAGCTGCGGCAACGAGGTCGCCAGTACGTTAACAATCAAAATAAAGGTCGTGATAATCAGTGCGCCAGCCCATGCTAGCTCCTGCCACGATGTGTAAGGACTCATCGCAAACTGGTAAATCGTTACTGGCAAGTTTGCCATCGGTTTGCTCATGTCCGTGGTCATAAAACTGCTGTTTAGCGCGGTAAACAACAAAGGTGCTGTTTCGCCTGAGATACGTGCGATAGACAATAAAATCGCTGTAATAATACCCGGCGCTGCAGCTCGGTAGCTTAGTTGGGTAATCACGCGCCATTTAGGTGCACCCACGCCACTGCCCGCTTCTTTGAGTGTTGGTGGAACAAGACGAAGCATCTCTTCTGTTGAAGCAACAATCACTGGCAATGCAAGGACCGCGAGTGCAATTGCCCCCGCCCAACCCGAGTAACCACCGGTTGGAACCACAATCAAAGCATAAACAAACAGACCAACTAGAATCGATGGTGCGCTCATTAGCATGCCGTTAAGGAAGCGCAAAGACTCAGCTACCTTGTTGTCTTTGTCTGCCTCAGCAAGCCAAGTACCAGCCAGGACACCAATCGGTGCTGCGATTAAAATGCCCAAACCAGTCAGCATCAAGCTACCAATTAGTGCGTTTTTCAAACCACCTTGGCTGCCAGGACCAGGAGTCAGTTCGGTGAAGGTAGCCAAACTCAAGCCCTTCACACCTTCACCGACAAGCGTGTACAAAATACTGGCAAGAACAAAGACACCGAATGCGGCTGACAAAGAACAAAACGCTAAGAAACTAAAGTTCTTTAATTTTCTAGTATTCATGATGACTTCCTTAGTAAACGTCGAGCAAATACCATCACGAAGAAAGTGATAATAAAGAGCACAACGCCAAGCCCAATAAGTGAAGCGATATGAATTGGGTCTGTCGCTTCATTAAATTGCTGAGCAATCGTCGATGAAATTGAGCTCGCTGGCATAAAGAATGAGAACTCAATACGACTAGCACCACCGATAACAAAAGCCACCGCCATTGTTTCGCCAAGTGCTCGCCCTAAGCCTAAGATGCCTGCGCTTACCGTTGCATTTTTCACTTTTGGGATAAGAACTTTGGTGATCACCTCAAATGGTGTCGCACCTGTTCCATACGCCGCTTCACGAAGTACATCAGGAACCGATTTAAGTGCGTCACGCGTCAATGACGTCATGATTGGCAAAATCATAAATGAAAGGATAATGCCCGCCGCTAACAAACCAATGCCAATCGGTGGCCCATTAAACCAGCTACCGATCAAAGGAATATCAACTAAATGCATGCCTGCCCACATTTGAAACCCTTCTGAGAACCAAGGAACAAAGACAAACAATCCCCACATACCATAGATAATGCTTGGTACGGCAGCGAGTAGCTCAATGGCTTTACTCACTGGCTGACTTAGCCATTTAGGAGCCAGTTCAGAGAGGAACACTGCCGTACCTAATGCGATAGGTGCAGCAATAACAATAGCGATGAAAGAAGTAACAAGTGTGCCGTAAATTGCAGAGGCAGCACCAAATTGACCATTAATAGGATCCCAAATATCTCTAAATAAAAAGCCAGGGCCAAATTCTTTAAAAGCAGACCACCCACCTTCAATGAGTGATAATAAAATACCAATTAGAGTCACAAAGATTAATAAAGCACTCGCGAAACTCAATTTATTAAAAACCGAATCACCATTTACTTTATTTTTAATAGCTAATGTAGTCATAATATTTTATTCAGTTGTCTGGAGAACATATTCCCCAGACAACTTAATGAATTATTGAATAATCGCTTGGCCGTCTGATTTCAAACCATTTTTCCAAGTTTCGTTAACCATGTTAACTACCTTGCTTGGCATTGGGATGTAATCTAGCTCTTTAGTAAGCTCACCTTGCTCATAGCTCCACTCAAAGAACTTCACGATTTCTTTTGCTTTATTCGCATCCGATTGGTCTGTGTGCATTAGGATGAACGTAGCAGCGGTCATTGGCCAAGAATCGGCACCTGGTTGGTCGTTGAGTAGCAGGTGGTAACCCGGTGCATTTTCCCAATCAGCGTTAGCTGCAACTGATTGAAAAGTGTCCATACTTGGGTTTAGGAACTTGCCTTCTTTAGACTGCATTTTCGTGTAAGCAAGGTCGTTTTGCTTAGCAAATGCGTATTCCACATAACCGATCGCACCGCGAGTACGGTTTACGAAGTTTGCGACACCTGCGTTACCGTTACCGCCAATTGTTGTTGCTTTCTTTGGCCATGTGATGTCTTTGCCAACACCAATAGACTCATGCCATTCAGGGCTTACGCGGTCTAGGTAATCAGTAAAGTTGTAAGTCGTACCAGAACCGTCCGAACGGTGCACTACGTAGATAGGTTGATTTGGTAACTCCACGCCTTCGTTTAGCGCTGCAATCGCCGGAGCATTCCAATTCTTGATATTGCCTAGGTAGATATCAGCCAGCACTTTGCCTGTTAGCTTAACTTCACCAGCATCAATGCCAGGGATGTTTACTACAGGAACAATTGCACCCATCACCATTGGGAACTGAATCATGCCCTTTTTGTTCAACTCTTCAATAGTCAACGGCGCATCTGTCGCACCAAAGTCTACTGTGTTTGCTGTGATCTGACGGATACCGCCACCAGAGCCGATCGCTTGGTAGTTGATCTGAACGCCCGTTTCCTTTTGGTACTGCTCAGCCCACTTCGCATAAATTGGATGAGGGAATGTCGCACCAGCGCCATTGATCGTTGTTTTGGCAGCAACGCCAAATGATGCTGCAACCAGAACTGAAGACACTAGAGCTGATTTCATGAATTTCACAATATATCTCCGATATAATTTAGCGATTAAGTTGGGCTAATAAAAAAGCAACATTTAATTAGCCCAGATTAGTTTTAGTGTTCAAGTAAAACTAGGTATTGAAATAAATCCAACAATCAATCGGTGCTCTCCAATCGACGGGTGTAGATTAGAAATTCAATATGACAGTTTTATTAAACATCGAAACCAAACCACACAATGTGAATAACAATTATCTCGGAAGAATTAATTATGATAAGAAAACTTCACACAACTTTTATAAAGTAAGTGCAGATGTAAAAGGATATGTATGCAATGCACCATAATAAGATTGCAAATATTAAATATTGATGAAGGGTACGGAGTCATTTAGACTCAAACCATGGACATGTTACTCATCTTTAAGATCTACCTCTTCTATGGCTTAGCTTTCTTCGCCATCTTTTTTGCCATTCTTTTTCGAGACTTACGCAAAAGCCGGATCGCTATCGCTTCTGCTTTACCTATTCTTGCGTTATTTGGGTTCATTCACGGTTTCCACGAATGGTCAGAACTTTACTTGGTCATGTATGAGCATGAGTTCACGCTCACCAAGGGAATAGAGACTCTTAAGGTATTCAAGCTCTGGTTCTCATTTATTGCGCTTGGTGCTTTTGCATGGAAGATGCTGGATCTCACTGACTGGAAGTACATTAAAGCCATCAAATATGGTGCACTCACTGTTCTTACCTTGTTTGTTATCAGCTTAATCGTTCGGTTCGGAAGTAACGAGTACGCAATTTACATTCACAACACCGCAAACCAAGTCCGATGGATCTTCGGCTTGGGCGCTGGCGCAATCTCTGGGTTAGCAATGATGAGCTATGCGAACATCCTAGAAAAAGAAGGTCATTGCGCATCACTCCCATTTAAGTTAACCGGTCTTGCTTTGATCGCTTATGGCATTGCAGCAGGTGTACTGACCTCCAATTTAGGGCTTTGGGTGCTTGGCGTCAGAATGGTTTGTGCCATTTGTATTTTATGCACCTTATGGATTGCATTACGTGTGTTTGATGATGAAAAAAGCAAGAAGCTCGAAAGCAACATCCAACTCTCTCAACAAGATGCCAAACTTAAAGAACTTGGCGAACTGACTTCCGCGGTTGCTCATGAAATCAAAACGCCACTCTCCAGTGCGACGATGAGCTGCGATTTGTTGGAGAAACATTTACCAGACAACGAGGCCAGTCATAGACACCTAGCCCGCATCCGTCACGGTTTAGAACGTGCTGCAGAGATCAGCCATGAAGTCTTGAATTACGCTCACCACAAACCAATCCAACGCGAAGTGGTTTCTTTGAAAAAGATCGTGGACCAAGCACTTTCTTTAAACCAATACCGCTTAGAGGGCTTCATTGTAAGTACTTCCCTTGATGACACGCTTAATGTCTTAGGCGATGCAGGCCAACTAGAAGAAGTGGTGACCAATATCATCGGCAATGCGATTGATGCTAGCCAAGAACACAAGCAACTCTACATAGAAACGTATCAAGACAAACTGGTGGCGATTCTCTCCATTTCCGACTGGGGAACTGGGATGCCACTAGACAAAATTGCCAAAGCGAAAACACCTTTCTACACCACAAAGCCAAGGGGGGAAGGCACAGGTATGGGATTGGCAATCAGTAATCAAATTATCTTACAACACGGTGGCGAGCTAAACTTGAGGAACTCAAAGAAGAGTGACCACATTACTGGCTTAACAGTTGAAATCCGCTTACCAAGGAACATTGAATGACATTAAAACTCTTACTTGCAGAAGACGACGCAGAATTGCGAGAGGTTCTCGTTGAAGCATTAACCTTGGAATCGTTTGAAGTGGTCGCGTGTGATAACGCTGAAGATGCGCTGGATATTGCCAGCGAGCAACATTTTGACTTAGCTTTGTTTGATGTCGTAATGACTGGCATGACAGGGATTGAAGCCCTTTCAGCCCTAAGACGCCTACATCCAAACATTGGCATCATCATTACCACCGCTTTTGCCACTGTTGATGTCGCCGTCGATGCGATGAAGAAAGGGGCTGATGAATTTCTTACTAAGCCGTTCAACCTTGCTGCATTGTCTGTCACGTTAAAGCGTGTCCACGCAGAGCGCTCACCAAAGTCACCGCTTGATGAAAGAAAGCATGACCAGATTTTTAGTGCGCTCTCCAATCCAATTCGTCGTTCAGTGATAAAGCAACTCAAGATCCATCGAAAAATGAAGTTCATGGACCTCTGCCGTGTGGTTGGTATTGAGGACCACACCAAGTTCAACTTCCACCTAAAACAACTGGTCAACAGCGGTTTGGTTATTAAAGAAGATGGGCGAATTTACTCGCTGACAGAGCAAGGGCAACAAGTTCACTCCAGCATGCTTTAACGCATCTTTAAAATAATCGAGTAGG
>NZ_JAHGAH010000245.1:0-7532 GCF_030248475.1 Vibrio sp. D173a | reverse complement strand
CAATGAGTATCAAACTGCAAGACTCAGAAATCAAGCGCATCACCGATGCCGTGATTCATCGCCAAGATAATGACAAGTTCTCGAAAGTGGTGAGCAAGAAAACCATTCAAGAAAATGAGTACAATCTCAATATTCCGCGTTATGTCGATTCATCACCCGCTGCGGAAACGTGGGATCTTCACGCGACCATGTTAGGCGGTATTCCAAATCGTGAAATCGCCGCCCTAAAAGAGTACTGGGATGCCTTGCCAGAGCTTCATGATGCGCTGTTTAGCGCGAAATCATCCGATTACAGTGAGTTAGCGGTTGAGAAGAGCCAAGTGCAAACCACCATTGCACAGCATCCACAACTGCTTGCGTTTATTGACGCATATAACCAAGCATTTGATGGCTTTGATGAATACCTAAACACCACCTTAATTAAGGGCTGGGAAAGCGTTAACCGTAACCAACAACAAGCGCAATTGAGTGTTGAATTGTTTAAGCGCATGCAGCCGATCGCTTTGGTGGATAAATACCAAGCCTACCAGCTACTCAGTGACCAGTGGCAGATCATTAGTGCCGATCTTGAAATGATGCAAACCGAAGGGTTTAAGGCAACCACGCAGGTTGACCCAAATATGATCATCAAGAAAGTCAAAGGCAAAGAGACCGAAGTGCAAGACGGTTGGAAAGGGCACATTATGCCGTTTGATTTGGTACAAAAAACGCACTTAAACAATGAACTGCTAGCCCTAGCCAAACAAGAGGCTCGCTTAGCAGAGATCACCTCACTGTTTGAGGAGGTTTTAGAGTCACTCTCTGATGAGGAAAAAGAAGCGGAAACCGTAAAAGAGTCGGGTGATGGTTTTGCCAACGCGCAAGTCAGCAAAGAAGCCAAGGTGCTAGCGAAAGAAGCGAAAGCAAACGGTTCATTTGATGAAGAGAGCTATGAAGCGAAAATCATTAAGGTTGCCGCGCTGATTGAAGAAGAGAAAAAACTCAAGAAAGCCTTCAAAGAAGCGGAAACCGCACTGCACCTAAAAACCAAAAAAACAATTGAAGAGCTAACCGACAGCCAAGTGAATGACTTGTTAGAACTTAAATGGATCACGCCGCTGTGTGATGAACTGATAAACATGCCAAGCGCTGTGGTTAACCGCTTAACCAGTAAAGTCCAATCACTAGCCGATAAGTACGCCGTGACCTACTCCCAAGTGGCTAATGAGATTCAAACCTCAGAGCATGAGCTAGCCGAAATGATGGGGCAGTTAAAAGGCAATGAGTTTGATATGCAGGGCTTGGCGGAACTGACTAAGTTGCTGAAGGGTCTATAACATGAGTTATGAGATTAATGCACCTGAGTTTCGTTTTGAAGGGTTTAGTGTGGAATGGGAAAGGAGTTATTTAGGTAACCTTTGCCAAATTGGAGATATAGATCATCGTATGCCAGAATCGAAATCAACAGGTATACCATACTTGATGACTGGGGATTTCTATGGCATCAACGGCCTAGACTTTGGCAATGCAAAGTTGATATCTATAGAGGACTACGAGCTTTTATCAAAAAAAATAAAGCCTGAATTCGGCGATATATTGTTTGCTCGTTATGCATCTGTTGGGGCTGTGAGATATGTTGAGACAGATACTAAATTCTTGATTTCTTATTCTTGTGCAATTCTAAAAACGAACAACACTACTTATGGCAAGTATTTGTTCTATTTTTTCCAGACAAAAAAGGCACAAGCTCAATTTGAGCTAGGCATCAATACTGGGTCTCAAAGAAATATTGGGATTGACACGCTAAAGTCCCTTTCGGTGGCTTTGCCTAAACCTATGGAACAAACTCAAATAGGTAATTATTTCCAAAAACTCGACACCCTGATTAACCAACACCAGCAAAAACACGACAAGCTAAGCAACCTGAAAAAAGCAATGCTGGAAAAGATGTTTCCAAAGGCAGGCGAAACTGTGCCGGAAATTCGTTTTGATGGCTTTAGTGGGGAATGGGAACAGGTACCTTTCAATGAAGCGTTTTCTTTCTTATCCAGTAATACTCTTTCTAGAGCGGAGCTTAACTATGAACAGGGGAAGGCGAGAAATATTCACTATGGTGATATTTTAGTTAAGTTCGGTGATGTTGTAGATGCTCAAGGGGCTGACATCCCATTTATCAGCTCAGATGAGTTAGTTTCCAAAATGTCAGCAACCAAGTTGCAAGATGGTGATGTTCTATTTGCAGATGCTGCGGAAGACGCAAGTGTTGGCAAGTGTGTTGAAGTAACGAATGTCGGCGAGCACATTGTTTTTTCAGGCTTGCACACTATAGCCACTCGACCAAATCAGGTCTTTGCTTCAAATTACTTAGGTTACTACCTTAATTCAGGCGCATTTCATCAACAATTAGTGCCCTTAATGCAGGGTACCAAAGTGCTTTCTATTTCAAAAAAAGCAATTAGCACTGTTGATGTAAAGTACCCAAGTGATAGGCAAGAACAAGAGGAAATTGGGAAATACTTCCATCAACTGGATGAGCTTATTAATCAACATAGCCAACAAATCACCAAACTCAAAAACATTAAGCAAGCATGCTTAGATAAAATGTTCGTGTAACAAGGATAGCCGATGACCATTTTTAAAAGAGAAGCGGATTTTGAACAAGCCTTTATCGAGGTACTAATTGATAAAGGTTGGGAGCGCGAGGTTCTTAAAAACAAAACCGAAGCCGACTTGCTACAAAACTGGGCAAACATTTTATTTGAGAACAACCGTCAGCGTGATCGTCTCAACGATGTGCCGCTCACGAATGGTGAGATGCAGCAGATCATTGAGCAAATCAAAGAGCTTAAAACTCCGTTTAAGCTCAATGGTTTTATTAACGGTAAAACCGTTGCGATCAAGCGTGACAACGAGAATGACCCAGAACATTTGGGCAAAGAAGTCAGCTTAAAGATCTACGACAGGCAAGAGATAGCGGCAGGGCAAAGCCGTTATCAAATCGTGCAGCAACCTAAGTTTGAGCGTGGCAGCCCACTGCGTAATGATCGCCGTGGTGACATTATGTTGTTGATCAATGGCATGCCTGTGTTCCACATCGAATTAAAACGCAGTGGCATTCCTGTAAGCCAAGCGGTGAACCAAATAGAGAAGTACTCTAAAGAGGGGATCTTTAGCGGTTTATTTTCGCTGGTGCAAGTGTTTGTCGCCATGCAGCCAGAAGAGTCGAAATATTTCACTAACCCAGGTGCCGATGGCAAGTTCAACCCTGATTACCAGTTTAATTGGGGCAATGTGAACAATGACCCCGTCAATCACTGGAAAGAGGTGGCGTCAAAACTGCTTTCGATTCCTATGGCACATCAGCTGATAGGTTTTTACACCGTAGCGGATAATACCGATGGGGTGCTCAAAGTGATGCGTAGTTATCAGTACTACGCTGCTAATGCCATCTCTGATAAGGTTGCGAAAACCAAATGGCGACAGATTAACTCGAATGCTGATCGGCTTGGTGGTTATGTTTGGCATACCACGGGTTCGGGCAAAACCATGACGAGTTTTAAGTCGGCTCAGTTAATTGCTCAATCTCGCGACGCCGACAAAGTGGTGTTCTTGATGGATCGCATCGAGCTTGGTTCGCAGTCACTCAAAGAATACCGCAACTTTGCTGATGATAGAGAAGAGGTGCAAGCCACCGAAAACACCGATGTGTTGGTCACTAAGCTAAAAAGCTCAGACCCGAAAGAGACATTGATCGTTAGCTCAATTCAAAAAATGAGCAATATCTTTGAAGCGGTTGACGACCAAGGCACTGCCACCAACTCAGCGGATATTGATCTCATTCGTGAAAAGCGCATGGTGTTTATTATAGATGAAGCACACCGCTCAACCTTTGGTGACATGCTAACCATCATCAAAAAAACCTTCCCTAAGGCGCTGTTTTTTGGCTTCACCGGTACACCTATCCAAGGTGAAAATGAGATAAAGGGCACTACCACCCCCGATATTTTTGGCGATGAGTTGCACCGTTATAGCCTTGCCGACGGTATCCGCGATAAAAATGTGTTGGGTTTTGACCCATACAAAATACGCACCTTCAAAGAGAGGGAACTAAGGCAAGCGGTCGCTTTACAGCAGGCAAAAGCTCAAACCGTCTCTGAGGCAATGGCAGACCCCAAAAAGAAGAAAAAATTTAACCACTTCATGAATGATGTGCCGTTGGCTGGGCAAAGGTTGCCTGATGGTAGCTATGAAAAAGGCATTGAAGACTACGTGCCAAAAACTCAGTATGAGACGGATATGCATCAAGAGCAAGTCGTCGCAGATATCATTGAGCAGTGGGAAATATTAAGCCAAGCGAACAAATTTCATGCCATTTTGGCAACCAGCAGCATCGCGGAAGCGGTCGATTACTACCGTCGATTCAAAGCCGCCAAACCTGAGCTCAAAGTGTCAGCGCTGTTTGACCCTAACATCAACAATGAAGGGGAAAATAGTGTGGATGGCTGCGCAGAACGTGGTCCAACCTTTAAGGCAGACGGTCTTGAAGAAATCATGGCGGATTACAACGCGATGTTTGGTCAAGACTTCGACTTCGCCCGCCATGCGAAGTTCAAGCAAGATATGGCGGCGCGGATGTCGCATAAAAAGCCGTATGAAGGGATCCACAAAGAGCCAGAGAAACAGCTTGATTTGATGATTGTAGTTGACCAAATGTTGACGGGTTTTGACTCTAAATGGGTGAATACGCTCTATTTAGATAAGGTGATCAAATATCAAAATATCATCCAAGCCTTTTCGCGCACCAACCGTTTGTTTGGCCCAGACAAGCCCCACGGTACTATTCGTTATTATCGCTACCCAGACACGATGGAACGTCATATTGATGAGGCAGTGAAGCTCTATTCTGGAGATAAGCCTTTAGGCTTGTTCGCGGACAAGTTAGAAAGCAACATTGAGGCGATGAACGAAATTTTTGCTGAAATCCAAACCGTGTTTAGCAATGCGGGCGTGCAAGATTTTGAGCATCTGCCAGAAGATGATGAAGCCTGCGCGAAATTTGCAGCACTTTATCGCGATTTCAACAAACACCTTGAAGCCGCGAAAATTCAAGGTCTAGATTGGACAGATGATTCACTAGAGTGTGGTGAGCAAGTGTATCTTGGTTTGGCCCTGCGATACCGAGAACTGGCAAGCCAAAGTGAGCGCGATCCTAGCGGCTCACAATCAGATATACCATTCGATATCGTGGGTTATTTGACTGAAATTGATACGGGTCGAATCGATTCGGACTACATGAATAGTCGATTCGAGCGTTATTTACGAGTTTTGAGCAGTGGTGTTAGCGCAGAGGAGACAGAGAGGACGCTTAATGAGCTACATCAGTCGTTCTCATCCCTCACACAAGAAGAGCAGCGATATGCTAGGTTGTTTTTAAATGACTTGCAGCGTGGTGACGCTCGCCTTAGTGAAGGCCATAGCTTTAGAGATTACATCAATCGCTATCAAAACCAAGCAGAGCATGCCCGCATCGATGGTATTGTGAATACGCTAGGGTTAGACAAAGACTTATTGTTGCAACTCACCAATGGGGTAATCAACGAAGAAAATCTTAATCGTTTTGGGCGTTTTGATACTCTTAAATCCACTGTAAACAGAGATAAAGCGAAAGCGTTCTTTGAGCAGTTGGAAGGAAGAACGATCCCACCATTTAAAATGAATATGCTCATCGATAAGCACCTAAGAGCGTTTATCTTTGAACAGTCTGAAGTGTTTAATGTGGATGAGCCAGTTGACGATGATGTTCAACAGTCATTGAAGCCAGAACCTTTAATGATTGGTGATGTGAAGCTTTATCGCGCTGACCAGCTGCAATCTCTACCAGGGGCACTTGAATTAGGTTCAATTACGTTTAAAACTGATGCGCCATATCGAGATAACCCAGCTTCGTTATTAGCAATGAGCTGCTATGGCGAGTTAAAAGCGCTAGGAGTTGTTTCTTCTGACGTTTTGGATATCACCGTGACTGCACTTCTAGAACTTGAGCAGGTTACTAAGGAGCTTGACCTTCCTCTTTATCAACAAGGTCAGAGTGGTATTGTGTGGGCGCTTAAAGAGGCCAAAGAAGGTAGTGTTTACACCGAATTTATTGCTTACTTAGTAGAGCTTGTTGGCGATGAGGCATATAAGCCAGTTATTGAAACCGTCGTTATAGCTAGTGGTTACGACTTAAGTAAACGAACTTTAAGTGCCGCGTTTATTGCTCTCCCTTCATTATTAATTGCCAAACAAAAAGAGAAGTTAAATCAACCCAAACAAGAAAATACTGGAAAAGAGAGCACTGATAGAGCCCCCAATGTAGTTGACTTTAAAACTAACGAAAAACTTGCTGCTAAGTGGAAAGAGAAGCAACATTAAATTACTTTTAACTGCTTAGTGTCTGTGACAGAGAGGCTGCCTTTGGTGGCCTCTTCTATATGCCGGCTCCATCAATACATTATTGGAAGGCGGCATTCTAGGAATCCAGTATTATATGGCACTCTTAACCGAAGATAATATTGAAGAGTGACGTTAATGTTGTTCAGGATGCATATTAAACAAGTGAAAAAGGGCAGCATATGCGTGTTTGGTAGTTCATCAAGAACAGTAGTCTCAGAGTAATTCACGCTTCTCGGGGCTCCGCGCTTTCTGGTTTTTGCCCCCGCCTTAAAACGGCGGGCAGTGGTCCAGGGCTAATCCCCTAACACCTATACTAACGCTTATACTATGACTGGAGTAAATTCAGCAAGCATAACGAGTTATGCTGGTCGTATTGTCAAATAGTCCAGAACCAGGCAAGTGTATGGTATTCGCGTCGAGGTTTGGGGTATCTATTTAAAATAGAGCAAGAATTTAGACGATTTGGTCAGGAGTGGAGTTTGAACCGCATGGTAGATCGATTCTGCACTTAATCATCTGAAAACAGTTCTTCGATCTCATCCCAATCTGGTAGCTGGTTTGTTTTTTCTGTGACCTCAAACTGTAAGCCTACAGCATCGAGCAATCTTTCAAATATATCAAACGAGCCAGTGAATCGACCGTTCTCGATCTCTGAGATAGTCGTTTTATTAATTTTGGTCAATTTTGATAACTGTACTTGTGTCAATCTCATGTGATTACGGGCCTGCTTAACTTTTAGCCCTATTTCAGATCTGTATGCCATCGTGCATCTTTCATTTGGTTAGCTATATGGCTAATATTTTAGATTATGATGGTTGTGTTAGCTATATAGCTAACAATATATTGCTAATTTCTGCATGCTTTGAGGTATTTTAAAAAAATAAAAATTACATAAAAACTATGAAAAACATGGTCTTGTGTTGAAATTTTGATTTTGTCCGGTACCGGACAAATTTCATTTTACTCAACGAGTACAGAGGCTCGTTTAAGTTACTCTTGTTCCCTACAAAGAACAATCATGCGTATCTCCTAGGACGAATGATATAAACTGCTCTCGGTTTTTGAGGTTTGGTACCGTTCAAGGCTGCTGCTAGTTTTTATTAGAGAAGTGGACCCCA
>NZ_JAHGAH010000244.1:0-937 GCF_030248475.1 Vibrio sp. D173a | reverse complement strand
AGGTAATGGAAGGTATCAAACAAGAGAACGCGACTCACGCTCCTGTTGATTTCGATACTTCAGTTATCTCTACCATCACTGCTCACGATGCAGGCTACATCCATATTCTTAAAATCCACCCACAACGCTACCTTGGCTATGCAAATCAAACGAGACTTTGACTACTACCACAACCTTCACAACGTCATTACCCACGCCCTGCTTCATTTGCTGTGTCAGGTATCCGCATCTTCCCGTTTTGTTCCAGTAACATCACGCAACGACATACTGATAAAGTACCTTAAGCCAAAGCTCAACGATAAGTCGTTATCGAATATCAAAAAAGACATCAAACTGATGCTCAGTGTAGCAAGAAAAAAAGGTGGGAACCTAGAAATGAAACTGCATCAACTTAATTCACAGTCGAAGCATACAAAACTCGTCGGTGCTGAAAAGCTTTATAACCTACTCGTACACCTTTATGACGTAGAGGGTATCGAATCAAGACTGTTTGAGGAGGGTAGTGAAGCGGAGCCTGGGGTACTTTATATGCTAGAGGAACAAGTCGAACACGGTTTTGACCAAGAACACAATCAAGTCGCCCCGTTATCGATGCTTATCCAACTAGAACGTGCACCAGAACTTATCGATTCGATTAATGCTCACGGCCTATTTATTGCTGAAATGAAAGAGTGGAACGCCGAGATACATCAAGCCCACATCTTAGTACACCCTGCTTAAAAAAACTGGCTAGCAATCGCTTACCCCACCTCCAATCATTCATCCCACATGAGCTAGCTTCACCATGAACTAGCTTCACAGTTTGCCGTGACGGCGTCAGCACGTCTTTGGACAAAAGCTTGTTACGAACTTTTGGTTATCACGAGGTCTCGGATAACTACGGCTAATGTTCTGAATTTAATAATTTATACCTTACTTAACTAATTTAATATCTGAA
>NZ_JAHGAH010000243.1:0-9822 GCF_030248475.1 Vibrio sp. D173a | reverse complement strand
ACACTTGAAAGAGTTCAAAAAAAATCCCCAAGCTATAAGCTTGGGGATTTGTGTATAAGAGACAGCCAGTGAAGGAGGCTTGCAACAACTAATGGGCTAATTACAACTTATCCCAAGCGTCTGACCAGTAAACGGTTTCACCTGGCGCATAAGAAGGGTTTGAACACCAGCCCGTGTATGGCCATGGTTTACATTGATACAAGTTGCCATCTGAACCTGTGACAATGTCACCTGCTTCATACGTTTTTCCAGATTCATACGGAGGGTAACTGCTGCCATCAGAAACAATCACAGAGCGTTGCGCAGTCGTAGTTTGATTAGCACTGTCCGTTACGCGGTAAACCAAGTCGTAGACACCTAGTACGTTCACATCTACGCTGCCTTCTATACGCACTTGATCAGTCAAATCACCGTCTTCTGCATCCGTCGCTTTTACGCCTGCCATTGGGTCAAAAGCGTCACCAAGCTGGATGGTCGTATCTGCGACACCTTCAAACTCAGGCACTAGGCTGTAAACAACAACCATTCTACTTTGCTTGGTTTCATTGTTGTCGCTGTCTTTTACACTGTAAACCAAAACATATGTGCCTACCGTGTTCACATCAACTGAACCTTCGACAGTGATGCTGTTGGTTAGGTCTCCATCTTCTTTATCAGACGCAGTAACACCTGCATACGGGTCAAATGAACTACCGTGATGCACACGAACATCGTTGAGGCCACTAAACACTGGTTCACCTTCACTTGGTGGTGGAGTCTGCCCGTGGATAAACGGACCGTAATCCTTCACGAATTTTTCACCGTACGCTTGGCCATTTTTATCGGTGCCCATATCCCAGTTCACCGACCATGTCATTACGCCACGAAGTGCCTGCCCTTGCGCTTTAAGTTGATCAAACGCGTCGTAAAGGTCTTGAGGGTTTTGAACAAAGCCCGTTGCAGCAGCATCAATGTTAGATGGGATACCAAACACCAGTTTGTCATGCGGGATTTTGTGGAAACCGCGTGTACCGTTCGATAGAGCGTCCGAAATGTAGTAAATAAACTCTTGTTTTAACTCATCATTGTTTTGCGCGATCCAACCCACGCCATCAACCCAAATACCGTCACCACCTTGATTGTAAAACTGAGGGTTGATCCAATCGTAGTACCCTTCTAAACCAGTAATGTAAGGAACATACTTGCCACCTTCTGTTAGATAAGGGAATTCAGGCGCCATCGTGACTAGGAAGTTCTTACCTTGTTGTTGATAATGCTCTTTTACAAGGCGAAGTGCAGCTGGAATTACGGTTTGGTTGTTCTCTGCCGTTACTGCTGACTGCTCTAGATCGATATCTAGACCATCAAAACCGAACTTATCCGTTAAACGAATAATCTCTTGTGCGAACGCTTGTTCGTCACCAGTTCTAAGTTCAACGTGAGCATCTGCGCCACCAAGAGCGATGAGAACGGCACGTCCTTGTTGGTTTAGAGCTTCAATTTGATCAATGAATTGTTGTTCTGAAAGGCCGATATTTGGATCGAGCTTAAAGGTTGGGATACGACCTTCACTGGTATTGAATACCTTCATAAAGGAGACGTTAACCACATTGTACATAGGATCAACTTCATCCAATGTTACACACGGTGCATTACCTCCCTTGTAACCAGCGCCATCGCACCAGTTATGCCAGTAACCCACTACGACACCACCATCAGGATTTACCATCTCATTAGCGGATGCGACGTTCGCAAGACCATTCAAACCCATTGCTACTGCTAGATATAGCGCTTTTTGCTTCATCGTGTTACCTCTCATCCATTTTGTTTCATCACAACAATCATTCAGTACTTTGTATTGGCACTTAATGAATTTCGTTTGGATTATATGGCTGAGCTAAGAAAACAGATACACTTACAAAGTTATGTTTTTAATGTCTATTTTATAATTGTGATCTTAATTCACGACGCGAAATGAACCGTAAAGCTGCGCTCGCAATTAAGCGTGACGTTCTATCAAAATCCCACAAAAACTTAACCAATCTTCTTTTTTTGGAGCTCGCTCGCAACGATTTCATCAGGATTTAACCCTCTGCATATCAAAAGTTTGCACAACGTAGACATTGTGCTTTAACACCGAGCTTTATAATACGTGCTTGCAAACAGAGGTTAATTTTATGAAATTAAAAACCGTGTCAGCTTGCGCTATCTTGATTCTTCTTGCTGGATGTCAGCAAAATACTCAAGATGAAGCGGCACAACCAACAACCTCGGCAGATGTATGTAATACACAAGGAAATATGCCAGGTGGGTGGAATGAATTTGACGCCACCCCAGACGCTCAAAAGGCTATGGCCTTTGCCCTAAAGAAAATGGAAACTCTCGCTTCGTTTAAACAGATCTTGTCCGTTCATGCACAGGTTGTTAGTGGCGTGAACTACGCGATAGAGTTTGAATTGAATGATGGCTCAGTTTGGAACACGGTTGTTTACCGCAACCTTGATGGTGAATATGCGATTACGCAATCGCCGAAGGAAGGTCGCTTCTGCGAACAGTAAGTGCTTCGAGACAGAGAAACAAAAGCCCCGCTGTTTTACACCGTAATCTAATGGGGCTTTTGCTTATGTACGTTTACAGGTATTGATTAAGAATCAAATACCATCTGAGATTTCACAGAAACTGTAGAACCAAGTCGCGACGGTTCAACATCAATACGCTGCGCCATTTGCTCTTTCAGTTCAGATACGTGAGAAATCACGCCAATCATGCGACCCGTTTGTTGTAAGTCGACCAAGGTTTGAATCGCAAGATCCAATGATTCCGGATCTAAGCTGCCAAAACCTTCATCAATAAACAGCGTATCCAAGCGAATACCACCACTGTAAGACTGCACAACATCAGATAGACCGAGCGCTAATGCCAACGCTGCCATGAAAGATTCACCACCTGATAACGTCGCAACATCGCGCGTTTTACCTGTGTAGCTGTCCTCTACTACCAAATCCAAGCCTCGCCCTGCCGCACCTTTGAAGCCTTCAGTTTTACGAGCCAAGATATAACGGCCTTTGCTCATCAGGCTTAAACGCTGTGACGCTTGAATCAACACGTCGTCTAATAACACACCAAGGACAAATCGGTGCAAACTGATACGGCTACCCGTTTTACCGCTTGCAACGTCATACAAGGTCCCAAACACTTTGTATTCGTCTTCTAACTTAGTGTTCTTATCATGCAACGTAGCGATGTCATTACGGACTTTCTCTAGACGTTCAAACAAAGAGCGCGTGCTATCAAGCTGATTACGCGCTTCAACGTAATTTTGCTGATTGCTGTTTAGCTTAACGTTAAGCCCTTCTAAATCTGGTAACACCAAGTCTTTCAACGTTGAACTTAAATCTGCCAAAGTTTGTTCTAGCTTGATTTGATTCTGTTTGAACGCATCAATTTCTTGCTGCCAAACCTGCATCTCAGCTTCATCAACTTTACTTGCTAGGAATTGTGCTTCATCCTCGAATGCGCTCGCCTGCAACGCTTGCGCCCAATCAGTTTTGGCTGTGTTCAAATGCTCTAGTGCCTCATTCAACCACTGTTGATTGGTTGTCAGTTGGCTTTCAATATTGGTCTTCGCTAGCACGGCTTGTTGTAAATGGTTTTGTGCAGTCTCTAATGAAGTATTCAAATCCGTAATCTGTTTTTGAATCGCAACAATGTCTTGCTCAAGAACTTCAAGAGATGAGTACTTGGCATCTAACGAAGCAGACAGTTTAGCCAGTTGCTCTTGGTTCACTTTAATCGTCGATTCATTCGCTGCCATCTGGTTTTGCAGATCATTGATCTTACCTTCCCCAGTAACACAACGCTGGTTTAACTCATTGACGCTTTGTTCCAACTGAACCAAGTTAATCGATGACAATTGCTGTAGACGTTCATTGAGCTGCTGCATGGACGCTTGTAACGTGCCTAAATCCATTGATGCGTTTTGACCAAGCTCAACGGATAGTTGCTCAATCTG
This sequence comes from Vibrio sp. D173a, assembly GCF_030248475.1. Lineage (NCBI taxonomy): Bacteria > Pseudomonadati > Pseudomonadota > Gammaproteobacteria > Vibrionales > Vibrionaceae > Vibrio > Vibrio sp. D173a. Next base: position 5,831 of record NZ_JAHGAH010000243.1, on the reverse strand, counting down.
CTGCTTGTATTGTCCAATTGCGATATTGTGCTGCTCCAACTGATTGTTCAATTGGTTAAGCGCAACTTGCCCTTCTCGCTCCGTATTTCGAGCACGCTGAACTTGCTCTTTTGTTACCTCTTCACCAACAAATTGAGCGGGTTGAGGGTGTTCTGCACTACCGCACACTGGACACATTTCACCGGCTTGTAAGCGCTGAGCCAATACAGCGGCTTGAGCATTGTGCCAGCTCAATTCAAGTGTATCTGCTGAGCGTTGAAGTTCAACGTACCGCGCTTTTGCTTGGTCAACCGAAGCTTGTTTACTAGGCGTCAACGTATCCAATTTCGCCAGCTCTTGGTTTAACCCTGTGAGCTTCTGTAGATCTTGCATCAAACGTTGCTGCTGTTTTATCTCAGCCTCTACACTGCCAATACTTGCAACATCGACTCGAGCTTGATCCAGTAACTTCTGACCTTGTTGCGCCTCTAGCGTTAACTTCTCTTTCAGAGCGCTATATTTCTTCAATGTTGCTTCAAACTCGGATTTTTGCGTCAAACCTGTGTTAATGGCTTTCTCTAGCTCTGACTTTTCAACCAACTTTCCTTTCATGCCTTCAAGTTGGTATTGCTGCTCTGTCAGTTTTGGCAATTGTGCGGCTTGTTCTTTCGCGGTTTGCAATGCGCCTTCTTTGGATTTTACCGCGTCATTTGCCACAGTAAGATCCTGAGAAAGCTTAGCCACCTTTTGCTCAAGTTCTTGCGTTTGCTTTGAGGCGTTTTGTAACGTGACATAAGGCAACTCAACCTTGCTTGCCTTCTTCGCATTGTCTAACTGCAATTGACGTGATGAGATAGCATCGCTCTGTTCCAAATGTTGCTTCAATGCAATTTCGGCTTGCTCACGCTTTTTGAACTCATTGCTCAGCGCTTCTGCTTTTTGCAGTTCCGTTTTTACCGTATTTAATTGCGCCAGAAATTCTTGCTCTTGCTTTTGTACAGATTCAAATTGAACAGATAAGGCTTCGCGCTGCTCTGTCAACTCCGCTTCTGAAGAAACACCAGCCACCTGCAGTGCGCCTCGAATTTGGTTATCAAACTCGTCTTTGGCTTTGCTAATAGCACTCGCTTTGTCTTTCAGTGCGTATTCAATCTTCTTGTAGATATCCGTTTGGAATAGCTGACCAAAGATCTCTTCCCGCTCTTTGGATGTCGCAAGTAACAACTCTCGAAACTTACCTTGTGGCAACACCATCACTTGGCGGAACTGAGTTTCGTTCAAGCCAATAATATTGGTCACTTCTGTCTTTACTTGCGTTGTTTTGCTAGTGATGAGCTTTTCTTCGTCCGTAATCTCATACAAAGCTGCGGTATGCTTACGCACCGTCATGCCCTCACCACGCGCCTTTGGTGCTTCTTGTTCTGGTGAGCGAATCACTCGATAACATTTGCCGTGTAAAGAGAACTCAAGTGTAACTTCAGTCAATAGCGTTGGCGCTGCCATATCGCAACGCATTTGAATGCCTTGACGCTCGTTACCCGTCGTTTCACCATAAAGCGCAAAACAAATCGCATCGAGAATCGAGGTTTTACCCGAACCAGTAGGACCATTGATAAGAAACAGAGGGTTAGTTCCCAGCTTGTCGAATTCAATCGTTTCTGTTTGAGCAAACGGACCAAAAGCCTGCATTGTCAGTTTAATGGGTTTCATGTTTGGTCCTTACTGAGCTTGCTGAGAAAGTTGTTTGATGATGTCACTGATCGCTTGATCTTGTTCTTGCGATAATTGGCTTGCTTGCGCTTCCGAGAAGAAGTCTCGGAACATGTCTATCTCACTTCTCGCCAACTTCGCTTGCGCCATCTCCTGCTCGACACCAATTAACATGCCCGGTTTTTCTAGGTGCAAAACATTCGGGTAAACAGTACGTAGCTTTTCCATTGGGTTTAAGATTGCGTACTTATCTATCAAACGCACCAACAAGTAGTCTTCGTTTTTTGGATCAGTTTTGCCCTGCTCTATTACTTGTTCAAGTTCACCTTCAACGATTCGCATCTCATGAGGTGCGGCAAAGTTAATGTGCTCTGCCGAGACAAAACCGTTTTGGTCGAATTCCACCAGCGTGAAACCTTTCTTCTGGTTTTGTTCACCAAAGCTGTATTTCATCAGTGAACCAGAATAACGAATGTATTCTTCGCCTTTTTTCTGTGGCTGATGCAAATGCCCCAACGCCACATAATCAAAGTTGAGGAAATGCTCGTGACTGACACGGTCGGAACCGCCAATCGAAAGTGGACGCTCAGATTCAGACTCAATGGCACCATCGACAAAGCAGTGGCTGACTAACACGTTACGTTGCTCTGATTGGAACTGCTCAGTGATTTTTTCTGCGAGTAGCTTGTGCGCTTGATCGTGGGTCGAAACGGGTTCTTGATAGGAAAAACGGACTTGCTCAGGATCATTGTAAGGCATGCCATAAAAAGCCACTTGCCCTGCGCTTTCTGTTTCAATAACAACAGGGGTAAGCATGTCTTCGAAGTTACTGATAATGTGAAGACCCGCATTTTTCATCTGTTCTGAGCCAAAACCTAGACGCTCAGCACCATCATGGTTGCCAGAAATCAGAATCATCGGCGTGTTTAGCTCACCACAGATTCGCTTCACCACTTTGTTAAGTAGTTCAATCGCAATGGTTGGTGGGACAGAACGATCATAAATATCACCAGCAACAACCACCGCATCAACAGGGTTGTTTTCAATATATTGGATTAACTGGTCAATAACGGCTTGCTGATCGTCAAGCAAAGAGACGTTATGAAACTGTCGGCCAAGGTGCCAATCTGAGGTATGGATAAACTTCATTCGAATTCACTTTCTGCCATCAATATGGCGCTATCTTATTGTCCCCCTAGGATATCGTGAGTTCGTAAGCTTTTCATGTGGTTTGTGTAACCAGCAACTGTAAGTCATTAAATACAACCAATTCTTAAGGAATTCTGTTCAAACATGACACCAGGAGGCTTTCCACGGCTCTCATAGGCCATGGTCAAAGCCTTGCCAGTCAATGCGCTATCTGGTGAGCTAGACATCGCCCAACCGATGACTTTTCGGGCGAACAAGTCAATAACAACCGCTAGATAAGACCATCTCTGTCCCGTCCAGATGTAGGTCACATCGCCGCACCAGACTTGATTCGGTTCAGTTACCGCAAACTGGCGATTTAACCGATTGGGTATATGAACATGTTCCTTTTGTGTTTTTTTGTACGCATATTTCGGTAGTTGGCAACTGATTAAGTCTAATTTTTTCATGAACTTACTCGCTCGATAACGACTAAGTGGAATGCCTCTCGCCGTTACTATATCAGCAATGGTTCTCGCCCCTGCGGAACCATTGCTCAGCTCATAAGCTCGACGAACTTCGGCACGAACAAGCACACGCTGTGACGACAGAGATTTATTCTGTGAATACAGAAAACCACGGGTTTACCCGTGGATGAATGCCAATTCCAAAATTACAGCGTTAGCTGTTTGTAATTTTGGTCAACGCTTTAGCGTTGTCACGGTAAGTACCCCGGGCATGCCCGGGGGAATCTTCCTCTATTTGCCCAATAACGATAGCTACTGCGATGAACCCCAAACACTTCACAAAGCCTTTTCACAGCATAACTCTTCTTGAGTTTCTCGATTATCGAGAACCGTTCAGGGAGTCTGACATCAAGAGAGCCGTAGCTTTTTTAGAATTTCCTTTTCTTCTTCAATACGCTTGATTTTCTTTTTACGGTCGCGGATTTCTCTTTGCTCTGGAGTCAACGGTGATGTACTTGGTGCTTTACCCGCTCTTTCAGCTTTGAGTTGTCTTACCCAGCTTTCTAGCGTAGTTCTTCCAATGCCCATAGCTTCGCAGGTTTCTTTGTAGGTTCGTCCCTGGTCAAGCACCAGTTGAGCACATTCAAGCTTAAATTCTGGGTTAAAAGTGCGTCTTTATAAGCCTCATCTCCTGGGCGAGTTTGAATCGAAAATCGATGATGTACTGAATTCCGATGTCACCACTTACCCAAATTACGATCAAATTGAATCCATCTTGCAACAGGCAAAAGTTTACTACCCGGACTCACACAAGATTGAAGTGTTGGCACTGGATATTCAATCAAGTAAGCACTCAACGCTTCTTTCTATTGCACGGCAGATAAACAGCCACTTAGAAAAATCCGTTTATGCTCAAGTTGAAGACGAGAAGTCGATTTATGATCTTAAGAATGAGCTGCATGAAATCCACCAAGACTACCCGTTCACATCAAGCTCTCTTGCCAGTGAAGTTTTTGGGCAACACCTAAATGAAGCCCTTCAGTTAAGAGATGCCGCCGCTTTAGTGACCTTGATTAAGGTGGGCAATACATTCTTTGCTGAATCCGAAGAACACAAAGAAAACTTGGCTTTCAGCAATGCCATGAAAGATGCCGTGCTCGAAATGAAAATGTACGAAACAACCAAAGAGAGTACTAACCCTCTAGCTTTTCCGTCTGATGCAGCAAGACTTCTCTACCAAGAAGAGTTTGAAGGGTTGCATTACCGATTAAAACAAGCTCGTACGACGGTTAACCTAGATAACCTGGTGAAAGATATTGACGCGTTTGCTGAAAACTTCCCACCTGGCTTTCAAGATATCAACGATCTACGATTTCAGACTGCAGATAAGTACCTTCAGTTTTCCGATTTCTTATTAAACAAACGAAAATCTAAGAGTGCACGTAGAGCGATGAAGAAAGCGAATGAGCTTTTAAAACGCGTAGAAACGGAAGCTGAACAGAGTTAACGCCTACAAAAGTTGATAAGGGGCATATTACCCCTTCTTTGTCTTAACAATCACTTGCCTTTATGCAAACTGGTGACTAACTTTATTTTAGAGTGTGCTAATTCGTACAAATGGGTAGAAGTTTGACTACAGGGAAGTTTGAAAGTCGATAATATCGGTATTTTAGTCATAGATGACTGCTCCACATCCGCAACGTTGATTAAACATCAACTGGTTTCGCTCGGGGCAAAAATGTCTAACATCACATGCGTTAATAGTGCTCAGCAAGCAATGAGTGCAATAAAAACACGTTTCTATTCTTTCATCATTATGGATTATCACCTTTCGGAAAAACGCCGCTGGTTTGGATCTGATCAATTTAATCAGCCGCACAAAATTAATATCTGATACCACCGCGGTACTCATGATATCGGGAGATGCAAAACAAGAGACTGTCCTAACTGCACTTTCTGGCCATGTTAGACACCTACTCACTAAGCCTCTACAGACAAAAGCGTTGCAGACTAAAATGCTTACCGCTTTGCAAGAGCAACATCACCTTGCCGAAGTGAAACAATACTTGAGCAGAGTCGAGAAACTTTCCCTCGCAGATGTCGCGCAGCTACACAAAAAATACGCGAACAGCGTTTGTGTTGAATCACTCTTAATCGATACCTTAGTGTGGACACGAAACAGTTTGAAGTTCTCGAGCACTTTCTTCCTTTTTGCAACGACAAAGAACACGCCAGTCGAATCTGTGCTGAGGCTTTCTTACTCCACCAGAAAGGCAAGATACGCGAGGCTGTTGAAGTTCTGGCAAATTACGTCACACACAACCCACTGTGCTTAAGAGCGATAGATAACCTTGTTGGGCTATACGAGACACTTGGACAGCACAATAACGCTTCAATCCTCGCTAATAGAGCATTCGAGTTAACCACTAGCAACAGCGCTAGGCTTGTTACCGTATCCAGAATCTTGTCGAAGCTCGAACAGTATGATCGGCTGTATGAAGTCGGCTACCTTTATGCTTCCAATGTTTCCCCCTCTGGCAGGATAGT
>NZ_JAHGAH010000242.1:0-2503 GCF_030248475.1 Vibrio sp. D173a | reverse complement strand
AGCAGGTTTTCGAGCGCTGACTTGCTGTATTTGACCTTCATTCCCTCCGCAACGAGTAAGAGCGCAAAACCAATCAAGGCAAAGTAACCAGATTGTATCGTCGCTGAAGAAATACTGCGCATGGTTAAGATAGGACCAGCAGCAAACATAGAGTAACTTATCATTCTATTGATGTTCGCGTACATCAAGCCTCGATTTCCTGAATCATAGGCGTCTACGGCTTCAGCGGTGGACGACACTAACAGCGCGAGATTAGACACCGCAATCAAACGAGTTAAATTTGCCGCATAGTCTGCAGCTTTCATATGATCCAGTTTTGTATCTATCTTCGCACTGGCTAATTTAGCCCCACCTTTGGTGGCAGCAGCGAGTAAGGAAGGCAGCCCCATCCGAACGGCAAAATAAAAATAGCGAGAATTTAACGCTTTGTTCGCCAGTAATAACTGCGCGCGCTGCGCACCCGTTTTATCGACAATTGCAGCAGAGATCGCCGCGACGGCCGTTGACAACGTTTGCGTTGGCGCCACACAGTTGTGGGGAGTGGTTGGATCTGCTTGCTCAAATCCATTGATTTGCGTTAATTGCATTAACACGTCAATATTGGCCCTTAAAGAAAGCATCGACAGGGCGCCATCAAGTGTCTTTCCGAGTAAGGCCTGAGTGGTCTCAGCTTCATAGTCCACGTAACGATGGCTGTAGTTCGGCATCGTGAGCGTGGGCAGTGGGGATTTTTTCGCGACTTTTTCCCAATCTGGTAACGTCACGGCTTTCTCTCGCTTTCCCCAAGTGATAAGCGTTCGGGCAAATGGTAAGGCACTTTGCGCTTTCAACATTGGGAAATGATTGTTTCCATTGGAGTCGATGTTCTTCGCTAAGATGCGACCCAACTCATCAAGCGTTACTCTGACGGTGCCATCGAGTTCTTTGATCCCAAAACCTTTTTCGAAAAAGACAGGAATAAAGTTCAGCAACCCAGAATACGCCACCGGCCTTAATTGCAGCGCAGAGTTAACCACATGACCTTGGCCATATTTTGCGACTGCGGCAGTCCAACTCCAGAGAAACTGAAAGACATTCGGTGTAGTTTCCGCCAGTTCTGTGGCCAGCTTTGCCCAATCCACGTTATCTTGGCACTGGAGCAAGATAAGCTTCAGTTTCTCTTCAAACGTGAGATAGGTATTGTTTGCCCCTTCTTCGTAAGCCGCATTAATCATGCTAACAACGGCATTATGGCCTTCTTTTGTGGCGCCAAGGCTACCGAACATGGCTGACATGGTCGCGTTGAGCTTTTGCAGCTCTTTAAAAGGCTCCACGGCGCTTTGAGAATCAAAGAACAGCTCCAGATAGCCATCGAGTGAGCCGATGGCGCCATCTGCCAAATCTCGGTAAGCAAACGCTGAAAATAACTCCAAATATTCGACTCGCAACGCACTGAGCGCTTCGCTCTTTTCACGGCTTTGTTGATAGAACTCCGTCAGCGCTGCCACATCGATATTCTCGTTGATGGCCGCTTGTATTTGCGCATCATCTGACGAGCCGTGGTTGAGCTGTAAAATGAACTCACCAATGGTTTTCGGGTACATTTCACTGGCTTGGTCGGATTGTTCAATCCCAAACAACATCGAAAGAACGAAGGCAATGTCACTCTGTCGTCCAACGGGATCGAAGAGCGCAACTAAGGTGCCATCTTTCTTTTCACTGTGACTTTTTTGCATGGTTTCCACTATCCCTAAAGGGGAGAGGTAGTGGTTATTTTCCGTTGTGAACACATCGAGCCCCATCGGATTGGCTTGACTGTTGTTCTCAAGAGCCAGCCATTTTTCATCGCTACGGCGATAATCTTCCACCAAGGCGCTGAGGTTATCTTGTGTAGCCGCTTGGCTAAAGTCGGTTTGCGGCGCAGTCAAATCCACTTGCTGCATCGCTTTTTTGCGCAACTCTTCATCGCTGTTCATGTTATCAATGATGGCGGCAGACCATTCGTGCTCAGAGTAGACGATGGAAATTTTTCTCGCTTTCGGCGTCACAAACGCAAAAGGGTAGAACGTGGAGCCCGATGAGGTATCGAGTGTTAATCCCTCTTGAGCGTTTTCTTCATTGGTGAAATAGTATTTCTCAAACTTTTCAATCACACCGGTCGGCGTTTGGGTTTGCGCATATTTGAATATGTGGAAAGGCGCGGTCTCTTCTTCGCTCTCTTCTTTGATGTACAACCAACCCTCACGCAGAAGGCGAAGCAGATAGCCACCGGTGTCTTTCAGCCCGGTAGCTCCGCTCATTTCTAACATGCTCGGCGGGGCTTGCGCTGGCATCACTTCATCAAAGAAGTTTGCGTAGCCATAGCGCACCGGATAAATCGGAATGACATTCTCAATCACGCCCGCCACTTCGTTCATGAATGGCTCGACCGTGTCGATGGTTTTCGTGGTGTTGACAACGGCTTCAATCGATTCACTCTCAATCGAGTGTAAGTCGTCTGCCGCTTTGATGACCTTTCCGTTAT
>NZ_JAHGAH010000241.1:0-11604 GCF_030248475.1 Vibrio sp. D173a | reverse complement strand
AACAGCAGCAACAGCAGCAACAGCAGCAACAGCAGCAACAGCAGCAACAGCAGCAACAGCAGCAACAGCAGCAACAGCAGCAACAGCAGCAACAGCAGCAACAGCAGCAACAGCAGCAACCAAAGTCTCAGACTGATGCTAAACAAGAGCAAGGACAGCAGTCACAAAATCAGCAAGATACTGAAAATAAAAAAGAAGATGAGAAACCCGAGCAAAAAGCTAAGCAGAAAAAGACCGAACAAGAAGTAGAAAAGCAAGGTGAACAACAAAAAGGTGAACCTACACAGGCGCAAACTCAACCAGAAAAAACGCCTCAGGATGATCCTGAATTCCGCCGCCTTGAGGCGGTAGAAAGCGCACGTGACCCTAGCTTCTTGATTCGAGCTCAAATGCAACTTCAAGCGCAACAAAAACAGCGTCCACAACAATCAAATAAGGAGTGGTAAGTCCATGATGAAAAAAGGCGCCAAACTGGTCTTTGTTCTAATGGCCAGCCTACTGACCAACTTTTCGGTTTTCGCACAAAGCCTTCAAGCCAGTGTAAACAAAACTCAGGTGGCGAAGAACGAAGTGATCAACTTAAGGATCATGGCAGATACCGAGCTTGGCTCAGACGCGATTGATTTCGATGTATTGAAACAAGACTTTTTTTTAGGGCAGCCTCGTTACGGTCGTTCAAGCAATAACATTAATGGCCACAAAACCGTTCGAACGGAATGGAGCATCTCGATTGCACCGATGAAAGAAGGCGTCGTCACCATTCCGAGCTTTTCTGCAGACGGTATGAAGACCGAGCCAATTAAGTTACGAGTAACCAAAAACCAAGCAAAACCTAGCCTAGAAGATTTGTTTAGCTTCGATATGAGTGTCGATAGCCACACTTTGTATCCACAGCAGTCAGCGACACTTCGCATGCAACTGGCGATAAAAGTCGATCCTCGTCGCTTAGATAATCCGCAAATCGTGCCGCCAAGCATTGAAGGAATGAAAATTGAGCCAGCCAGTGACATGAAGCAAGGCCAGCGCATCATTGATGGGCTTGAAGTTACGGTTGTAGAGCAAGCTTTCAACATCACAGCTGAAAAGCCGGGATCTTACACACTGGTGGGCCCTCGTTTGACTGGTTCTTACATCTACGGCGACAGCCTAACTGGTTCTACCAAGGTCATGCCAATCAATACCAAAGCAGAGCAAATGCCGATTACTGTGAAGCCTATTCCGAAGGATTTTAAAGGTAACTGGCTACCAGCTTCCGCACTGGAAATGACACAAAGCTGGCAAGATGAGCAAGGTAATCCACTATCAGCAACTACAGTTAACACTGTAAAACAGGGCACATCGATCACACGTACGATCCGCATCCGAGCTCGCGGAACTCAGGCAGAATATTTACCTCGCATTGGTATCGTCTACCCTAGTACTTTGCGTGTTTATCCAGAGCAACCTCAGTTTGAAACCTCCCGCGATGGAACGGTAACCATGACAGTCAAACAGGTATTAATTCCGACTGAAGCTGGCGATCTTACCCTGCCGGGTTACAGCCTAAATTGGTGGGACAGTAACCGTGACCAAGCAAGACAAGCGGATATCACATCGCTGAAGCTTAATGTCGAGAAAAGCGATAGTGGCTTAATCACGCTGCCAGAAAGTGCGTTACCAGCACAACCAGCGACAACGTCTGCCCCTGTGGTTCAAGGTGGTGTGGATTCTATCTGGAAAACGCTGACATTCGTATTTGGTTTGCTGTGGCTTGTCTCATCAGCGATTGCGTTTGGGCTTTGGAAAAAACGTGGAGCGCCAAAGGCAGAAAAAGTTGAGACGTCGACTCACGGCTCATCATTGCAAGATCTAGAAAACATCATCAAACAAGGTGACAGCGTCAAGATTGAAAGAGCAGTTAACGACTACTTAAACACTCACCACCTCAGCAATGAGTCTGAAGCAGTGAAAGCAGTAAAAGAAGAACTGAATGTGATGAACCACTCTCGCTTTAGTTCAACGCAACAGGAATGGAAACCTAACTCTCTGATCGCCAAGGTCAAACAACTGGCTAAAGAGAAAAAAAGCAAACCTAGCCACCAGCTAGAAAAGCTCTAGTGAGTTCTTTAAATACTAAGACGACAAATGGCAGCTCACATCGAGCTGCCATTTTATTTCAGTCTTATTCGTGCGTGCTTGCTTAGGCCACAATTTGGTCTGTTGCCTCAAACATGCGCACGCAGTTTCGACCGCTATTTTTGGCTTGGTAAAGGGCTTTATCCGAAAGCTGATAGAGGTGGTCAAAATTGAAGTATTTTCCTTGCGCCTGATAGCAAGAATAGCCAACCGACACCGTCAGCAATTCGCCTTCTGGATTATGACGATGCTTGATACCCTCTTCCTCAATACAACGACGAATGCACTCTGCACGTAATCGAACTTCTTCTTGGCTCGATCCAATCATCAACAAGACAAACTCTTCCCCGCCAATGCGACAAAAGACTTCGTCTTCATCTTTAGTATGGTGCTCGAGGATATTACCAATACGCATCAACGCAATATCGCCCTCTAAATGCCCGTAATGATTGTTAAACAAGCCAAAGTGATCAATGTCGATAAGAATCAAGCCAAAAGACATGAGCTCATCATGCTCGAGGTAACAGTACTTCTGCATCACATGCTCCAGCATACGGCGGTTACCTAAGCGCGTTAATGGGTCGAGTTTGGATAAAATCTCCAGTTGTCGATTCGCTTCTTGCAGTTCCTTGGTTCGGTTCTTAACTTCGAGCTCTAAGTTTTCGTTCAACTCTCGGATGGCCTCTTGCGCTTGTGTACGTTGAAGAACTTCAGCCAAGCTGGAGGCAAACATTCGAATCACTTCACGCAGTTGAGAAGTGAGAGGAGCACGAGTCAAAAGGTTATCAACAGCGATAAAGGCAATGGGGCCACTGCTGTTCGAGGTCAGCACCGTCATTGCCGCCCAGCCAAAGCCCGCAATTTTACAGTCATGATAGATAGGAACCGATTCCTCAAAAGCAACTTCGTTTGGCATCGATCGGGCTAAGTTAATCAAAGAGAAGTCTTGGGTTTCACCAAAAAAGTAAGATTCGTCAACCACGTTACCTTGGATGTCGGTTCCCCAAGTGCCTTGCATATAAGAGCAATTTTCATCGGTTAAGAACACTGCCATTCGGTCGATGCCTAAATTCTTAATCGCAAATGTGACGGCGGATTTGCACACATCACTTACCGTGGTACAGCGTGATAACTCAACCATACTGGAATGAAGCATACGTACATTTTGTTCTTGGCGTTTGCGGATGAAGATCTGTGAAAATAAAGAGCCAAAGGATTCCAACATCTGTTTTTGGTAAGCGGTAATCGGCTTACGGTGAATAAAGTTATCCAAGGCAAACCAGCCAAAAGGTTCATTACCGTCGCGCAAGATCAACATCGCATTCCACCCCTGCCCGACGACTTTGCCCGCGGTATAAATGGGTGCATCATCGACGATAACCAAGTTACGTTCCGGGCTCGAAAGGGTCGCAATGTACTCTTCACTTAATTGATGTAAATCGTACTGAGTGTGGAACTCGTCAATCGTGCTGCCCGACTCGTTAGTTCCATAAGTACCGCTGAAGCTACGTTTTTTCATATCGAGCAACATCAGAGTTGAACGATCAAAGCCCAATCGCTCGCGCAGTGCTTCCACCGCTTTTAAATAGAGATCTTTTAGGGAGTCAGGATTAGAGATATCCAGCGCGACTTGCTGCACCAGTTTCATGTTCTCGATAAAACGCTCACGTTGCCCTAGCTCATCCACGTACTGAGCTTCACGCACGTCACGGTGCTTCATTTCAAGGGAAGCGTTCTTTTCTGCACGAATACATTGCCAGCGAGCCGCTGACAGTTGCATTGCATCGTAACTTTCTTCATAGATGTTGTGGGCGGAGCGAGCTTGAACGTTTTGGATAAGTAGGTAGGTACGTTTAATTGGCGTGTTGTCGAGCATCATAATGTAGCTCTCGCCCCCCAAATCTTGGGCATGGTTCCAGTTACATGTATTGATAGCCAAGGGAATGATGCCCTCTGAGGTATCAAACTGGCTTGCCCATTCCCAAAAGGCTTGCGGATATTCTTGAATAGGGAACAGATCGCCTCGTGAGAACCTTACCGAGCCAGACGAGTTCGTTAACGGGTCATCAAAAATAGCAATGGCACCTGGAGAAAAGTGCTGCTCTAGATGTTTGAATATGGCCTCCGCCAATAATCTGTGGTCTCTCGTGGAAGAAACCGTCCTCGTAAAACTTTTTAAACTCACCTGGCCAACCTAATCTACTTTTTTATTTTCAACAAAAAACTACTTAGCTGGTGATATGCAATCAATGGAATCCAAGTTGAGCTGTTAAGTCTTTCGCAAAAAATATGGACTTAATTTCACATTCGAGAACCTTTCAACATTTTTAGACAGATGTTTCATCAGAATTACATACTGCAAATATCGGCGCAAAAATGATTCATGATGAAGATTATTAATGTTGAGAAAACAATCAACCTAACAATGAAAAAAAGCCCCTCATCAAGAGGGGCAAGAGTACCATCGCTTATAGTTATTTGTGTATATGCCAATAAATAGGTTGATTAACCGAAGTCACCGTTTACATAACCTTGAGTACGGTCGTCTTTTGGTTCGCTAAAGATCACCTGTGTGTCATCGTGCTCAACCAATTCGCCCATTAGGAAAAACGCGGTGCGGTCTGAGATACGACGCGCTTGCTGCATTGAGTGCGTTACGATAACGATGGTGTAGTTCTTCTTCAGCTCTTCCATCAGTTCTTCGATTTTGTGCGTCGCAATTGGGTCAAGTGCCGATGTTGGTTCATCCATCAGAATCACATCTGGTTCCATCGCAATGGTACGTGCGATACAAAGACGCTGCTGCTGACCACCAGAAAGACCAAATGCGTGTGACTTAAGACGGTCTTTTACTTCGTCCCAAAGTGCTGCACCGCGAAGTGAACTTTCAACCACTTCATCAATGTGTTTCTTATCTTTGATACCTTGAGCGCGCAGACCGTAAGCCACGTTCTCGTAAATGCTCATTGGGAATGGGTTTGGCTTCTGGAATACCATGCCCACCTTGATGCGAAGGTCAGCAACGTCGATGTTACTGTAAATATCTTCGCCATCCATTGACAGCTTACCCGTGATCTTTACGCCTTCGATTAGATCATTCATGCGGTTCAAACAACGTAGTAGTGTTGATTTACCACAACCAGAAGGACCGATAAGCGCCGTCACTTGGCGAACAGGAATTGGCAGGTTGATCGATTTCAGTGCTTGGTTTTCACCGTAGAATAGGTCTAGGTTTTCAATATCAAACTTGTTCATTTTCTTAATCTCTTAAATCTTGAATTCGTGTCTTTTAACGTGCGTTCTTAATTCGTTTCGTTAGTAAGTTGCGGTGTTAAAACGTCGTGCAATCAGTTTTGTGAACATGTTGATCAATAGAACAACAACAATCAGAACTGTCGCGGTACCGTAAGCCTGATTCCATTCTTCAATGGTAAACAGTTCGGTAGTCAGTTTGTATAGGTGAACGGTTAATGTACGACCTGAATCCAATAGAGAATCCGGAATACGTGCAACCATACCTGCTGTCAGGAATACTGGAGCAGACTCACCAATGACACGACCAATACTTAGAATGACCGAGGTTAAGATACCTGGCATTGCGCTCGGGAGAATCAAACGCCAGATAGTGTAAATCTTAGATGCACCTAGGCCGTAAGAGCCTTCACGGTACGTTTGTGGTACTGCCATCAACGCTTCTTCCGTGGTGCGGATGATAACTGGCAGGATTAGGATACTTAGCGTCAATGCACCCGACAGAATCGAGAAGCCAAGGCCAAGAATCGCCACGAAGAAAGTCATGCCGAACAGGCCGAAGATGATCGACGGGATACCCGCCAATGACTCGGTACAGAATCGGATGATTTTCACCAAACGACTGCCCACTTTCGCGTATTCGGTCAAGTAGATTGCCGTCATGATACCGAGTGGCGCAGCCACTGCGATAGATGCGATAACCATGTAAATTGTCGCCACAATCATTGGGAAGATACCGTGCTCTTCACCTGTGCGCGTGTAGTTATCAGTAATGAAGTTCCAATCTACGTGTTGTAGACCATTTGATAGGATGTACCAGATAATCCAGAACAAGAAACCTACCGTCAGTGCTGCCGAGATCCAGACAAATGCGTTAAAGACATTATCTTTGAACTGGCGTGCTTTTTTCAGTTTTGCGCGATCCATAATAGTCACCTTTAACGAGCGATTACTTCGCTTTTTCTCGGTTTAGGTACAGTAGTACAGCGTTCAACGACATGATGAAGACCAGAAGTACTACACCTGTAGCGTAAAGTGCGTTCGCGTGAACACCACTTGCGTAAGACATTTCAATAGCGATGTTTGCGGTTAGCGTACGTGCCGAATCAAGGATGCCTTCAGGCATTGCCGGCGCGTTACCCATTACCATGATGATCGCCATGGTCTCACCCAAAGCACGACCGATACCCAGAATCACACCTGTCATGATGCCTGAGCGAGCCGCTGGAACGAGCAATTTAAAGATGGTGTAGATTTTCGATGCGCCCAGTGCCAAAGAACCTTCTTTGTAAGTACGAGGAACCGCGCGGATAGACGTTTCAGAAACCGTAATTACCGTTGGTAGAATCATCACACCAAGAACAATGATACCGGCCAGGATAGTGTTACCGGCTGGTACATCAAATACGTTCTGAATCAATGGAACGATAATAACCAGACCGAAGAAACCGTAAACCACCGAAGGGATACCGGCTAGCAACTCAACCGCTGGGCGGATGATGTCAGCCAAACGCTTTGGTGCGATTTCAGCGATGAAGATAGCGGTCAAGACACCAACTGGAACACCGACTAAAACAGCGCCTGCTGTCGAAACGATAGAAGCAACAATCATGGTTGCAACACCGTAAAGTGCTGGTGGTAGCCAGTTTTGGCCTAGAACGATGCCCGAGACGCCCGCTTCTTGGAATGCTGGGATACTCTCTCGAACGATGAAGTATGCGATAACTGCTAATGATACGATGCCGATTACAGCACTCGTTAGGAACAAGCCGTGGAAGATGCGCTCTTTCCAGTCAACGCGGCGTTTTTCGCGTAGGCCTGGCTTGCTGATCGCTTTAGCGTCAGTAGTCATAAGCTTTTCACTATTTGTTGCGATGGTCATAAAAATCTCACGGTTCTTGGCAATGGCGTCGAACACAATGGATAGAAAAGGCTCAGCCCGAAATGGTGGGCTGAGCAAACTTTAGAGTCCCGATGGGATTAGTGAACTGAGATGTAACCTTTTTGGTCAACTAGCGCTTGCGCTTCTTCAGTTAGCATCCAGTCTAGGAATTTTTGAGTTTCAGCTGATGGCTTGCCTTCTTTGTAAAGAACAAGGAATGGACGAGCAACTTTGTAAGAACCGTTTTTCACGTTGTCTACAGAAGCTTGGATACCATCAATTGGAAGTGCGTTTACAGAGCCATCAACTGTACCTAGAGAGATGTAGCCGATTGCGTATGGGTTAGAAGCAACCATTGTCTTCAGTGCGCCGTTACCGTTAGCAACTTGAGCACGTTGAGAGATTGCCGATACTTTCTTACCAGAAATTTTCATTTTTAGCTTCATGATGTCTTCGAATGCACCACGAGTACCAGAAGCCGTATCACGAGTGATTGCAACGATTGGCTTGTCTGCACCGCCAACGTCTTTCCAGTTTGTTACTTCACCTTTGTAGATTGCAGTAACTTGCTCAGCTGTTAGGCCATTAAGCTTGTTTTGTGGGTTTACAACAACTGCGATACCGTCTAGAGCAACTGCTTCTTCTTTTAGCGCTGGCTCTTTTTCAGAATCTTTTAGGTTTCGAGAAGACATACCTAGGTCAGCAGAGCCGTTCTTCGCTGCTTTAACACCTGCAGATGAACCAGGGCCTTGAACTTCGATAAATACGTTCGGGTTTGTCTTCATGTATGTTTCAGAGAAAACTTCCATCAGTGGAGTTACGCTGCTAGAACCCACTGCAGAGATAGTTTCTTTAGCAGAAACAGGAGTCACTGCCATTGCGCCTAGAAGTGCGATTGCACCGATTACTGTCTTTTTCATCACAATTTCCTTTAAGTGGCTTTATTGCCGTTGTGTTTCACTTGAACGGTGCTCACTTTAGAATCCAAATATGACAGTTGTGTTTCACTTAGTTGAAGCCTCTATGACATGTTGTCATTTCCGCTTAATAAATCAGCAATCAAACTTTATTTACTTTTGAGCTCAAAACACTTTGCAATGTTTTGCTAATAACAAAATGCCAACCACATCACTTTTAATATATTTCATAACAAATAATCATCGTTAAATTATTGATATATCAAGCTTACTAATTGGAATCGACTGGCTTTATTTACAAAAATGATAATAGTTATAATCTTTAGAGGGTCAATCATGCGTCAATTACTTAGCACGCTGTCTATTAAGTCACAGGTTTTCGTGCCCGTGCTTTTCACTGTCATACTGCTCATCGTTGGTTTGAGCATAGGCATAGGAAAGTTAGAGAAAGCATTCGACAAAGTGACGGTTTCTACCAATAACCTTATCGTGCATAAAGAAGAGCTGGGCTCTATCGTAGACAACACCTACGCGATGCGCATTAAGGCGATTTATAGTCTATTCAGGGCGGAAGATGTCAAAACACTGAACCAAGAACTGCAACAACGCCAAACAACAAACCGAGAGTTTCTTAATTCTATCGATAAAATTGAAGGTATTCAGGCTGAAGTAAACGCCATGCGCGACGCCATGAATCACTACGTCGATTTTACTCGTGTCACCATGACGCCACTTCTTAATACCAAGCATTCTTCTGATTACACCACTTCCGATTTTGACCGAGAGTATGAAACCGCGATGGGTCAATACCGCCTTGCCGGTGAAGCGATGATTAACGCTATCGACAACTTGTCTAAAAAGCTCAACCAAATCGTTACCGATGAAGTCGAGGAAAATGGCATTCTTCACTCTGATACCCTGACCTATAGCACGGTATCTCTAGTGGTTATTCTCTCTATTGCCTCTTTGATCAGTTGGCTGCTAGCGAGCTACATTGTTGCTCCAATCCGCAACCTACAACAAACCATGCAAGAAGTAGCAAAAGGTAACTTGTTGGTCGAAGCAGACGAAGTGGGCAAAAACGAAGTCTCACAACTGGCGCATGACGTAAACCAAACCATCCACCAACTTCGTGGTACGGTCGATTCTCTGGTTCGAATCAGTGAAGATGTCGCTTCAGCATCGACAGAGCTGGCAACCGTGATGACGCAAAGCAGTGCGAACTCGGATCAAGAGAAGCAAGAAGTTGAACAAGTCGCGTCTGCGATTAACCAACTTGAATCCACAGCGGCAGAAGTTTCAAGTAATGCACAACAAGCAGATAGTGCGTCGAATGAAGCAAGCAAACTGACGTCTCAAAGCTTGAGTATGTTTGAAGAAAGCACACGTGCGAGCGCAAAAATGGCTGACCAGCTGAATGAAGCAGCGCATGTAGTGACGTCGCTTAAAGATCAGTCCGAGCAGATTGGAAAAGTGATCGAAGTTATTGAGAGCATCTCTGAACAAACCAATCTACTTGCATTGAACGCGGCAATTGAAGCGGCACGAGCAGGTGAAAGTGGTCGAGGTTTTGCCGTGGTAGCTGACGAAGTTCGTATGCTGGCGGCGAGAACTCAAGAGTCGACCAAAGAGATCCAGACCATCATTGAAGAGCTACAACAACAGTCTGGTCACGCAAACGAAAGCATGCATTCAAGCTTAGCCATGTTAGAAGACAACCAAACGCTTGCTTCAGAAGTAAGTCGTTCACTGAGTGACATCAACAGCGCAATTTCAGATTTGAATGCAATCAACACCCAAGTTGCAACCGCTTCTGAAGAACAAAAGCAAGTAACGTCAGACATCAACAACAATCTGAGCACCATCTATGAATTGGTGAGTCAGAACGTCACTGGTATCACTCAATCCGCCGCAGCGGCGCAAGAGCTGTCTGGCTTAGCAGAAAACCAAAAGCATCAGCTTAAGCAGTTCCAAGTTTAAATACTCTGCTCAACACGATAAGTTCCAAAGGTTAGAAATGAAGAAAGCTCCGCACTGGCGGAGCTTTTTAATATCTGGATTAGAGAAAATCCAACGGGGTGATTATTCTTCGTAAGTGACCAGTAGAACAGAGAAAGTGTTCGTCGGCTCTAGTGGGTTCCAGTTGTAAACCTCACCATTCACTGAATCAAACACCATGACATTTGACCCATCACCGTTTGGAGTGTTACTCCAGATGTAACCTGCATAGTCACCCGCTTCTAGCGTGTAACCACTTGCAAATGCAGTGCCGTTCATCGCAGGGCTATGGCAAGCACGTTCCGTCAACGCGACCAACTCTTTAACGTTTGGTAAGCGCCAATTCTTTTTGCCCGCGAAGTCATGCAAAACATGGTTACCTGATTCATTGCGGATTTGCTCAGCGGTTGATAGCGCTAACTGCCATGACATCTTAGTCGCAGCGCCGTCACATGCTTCATTTGCCGCATTCCACGTTGAGCCAACAGGGCAACGCATCCACGTTAGGCCCGTTTTTAAGTCAGTTACCGTCCCAGCATCAGAGTAGGTGTAACGAGTGTTAGGCGCTGTTTTTCCAAAATCAGCTGAACATTCTTGTGCCGCCATGGCTGCTTGAGAAGCTAGAACAAGAGATAACGCGGTGATTAGTTTCTTCATCTTATTGGCCCTTTACTGCTACTAGACGGATTGGGAATTGGAATGATGCGCCTGCGTTACGCTCCACTTTGTCAGAATAAATCTCAACAAAGCTGACGTAACCACGGTCAGCGCCTTTCGCTGCAACGACTGCAAATTGAAGCGCACCTTCGTAGTTAGCAGTAGAGTAATTATTAAATGTGAAATCACTCAGCCAAATAGCACCGGATTCAATATCAGGGCTGCCCTTACCCTGTTGAGGGAAGTAAGCTGTCGTCATACCATAGACATTGCCGTCGGCATCTTTCTCTGTCTCACCTAAGTCGAGAACATCGTAGAACTCTTGGTATGTTGGTAGGCGCCAGTCACTAATGCCACATAGTGATTGCTTGTTTATATGTTCAACATATTGGCTTGTTGAACAGATGCCATCAGCAGCATCCACACAACCAACGACTTCAAGATCTTCGTAATACGGTTTGAATGTTGCTGACTCATACACGAATGTACGATCTTTAAATTGAACCGAGCTCGCATCCGCACTCTTGTTTTCCCAAACAAGACCAGTACGCTCGTCCATAGTACAAGCCCACTCAGTCGCATCTGCAGCTAAAGCAGCACCTTGTGAATCTAGCTTAACGAACTTAAAGCCTGCGCCTGTCCTGTCTCTTTATCCCAAATCTAAGGGTCAAAAGACATTGCGAGTTCGTAGCCCTCAAGGATGGTTTGTAGTTTAAACCATCCTTCCCAAAGCACCTTTATTGAAGCTCTACCCGTCCTTTTGGTATCTTTCCAACCGCCTAA
>NZ_JAHGAH010000240.1:0-38475 GCF_030248475.1 Vibrio sp. D173a | reverse complement strand
GGTCATTATGTCTATGTGGTTGGAGAAAAATTATGAATCCATCAGCGGTTCTTGTTCATGTCCCAGATGTAGCGAAAGGGCTTGAATGGTACAAGAAAGCTTTCCCCGAAGCTGTTCCGGTTTACCATCCTGACTTAGACTTCACAGCGCTTGATCTAAATGGTTTCTCACTAGAAATAGTCCAAGCAGACAAAAAGGTTGGTGCTGGTAAAAGTGGTACGGTTGTTTACTGGTCAGTAGATAATTTACGTTTTGCTCTGGCTCACTTTGAAGAACTCGGTGCGTGTCTTTATCGAGGACCAATGGAAATTGAAGATGGGCTTTCAATGTGCCAAGTTGGGGACCCATTTGGAAACTTAATAGGGCTGCGTGGGAAAAACACTTAGTAACAAGTTGGAAAATGCGCCACTTTCTACAGATGCGCATGAATATACTCTGTTGGTGTCTTGTGTAAACACATGGAGATAACTAAACCCCAGAGTAGGTACTCAGCATGTATTTACGTAAGCCTTGCTGAGTACAAAAGAATGCCGTTGGTTTTCGTTAACTTTTGTCGGCCGCAGTTCTTACCTTCTTTGTCAGCAACCAATTACTCTAAGTCAATCACACTGCAGCGGATGGAGAGCGTGTTTACTGCAGCGCCTGGAGATAGGCTTCTAACAAAACTGAGTGCTTTCGCAAGATCTTGGGTTTCAATTTTCAACTTATTATCAATACGTCCATCGTTAGTCATATCGGTATCTACGACACTAGGGCATAAGCAGCATACCTTAACTCCAAAAGGAAGCAGCTCCTGATAAAGCGATTGGCTGTAACTTACCATCGCAGCTTTTGTCGCAGAATATGCAGCAATCTTAGGGACTGGAACTAAACCAGCCGTAGAGCCAAGGTTATATATTTCTCCATACCCTTGCTGCTTCATCTTTTCAGCAATTAAATTGCAAGCCGTGATTGTCGACAGTAGGTTGACGTTTACTAACTCAGAGAGCGTAGCTAGCGAGATGTCCGTATTGCCGGCGGCCAAGACACCTGCGCTGTTCACCAAAACGTCGATGTTTTCATGCATTTCGATAATGGACTTGATAGCTGATTCAACATCAGAAGGGTTATTGAAGTCGACAGACACTGTCTCAACTAGACATGAGGGATACTTTACCTTCAGCTCAGTTTGAGCCTGTTCAAGATTTTTTGTATTTAAGGCAAGTAACACCAAAGTGTATCCTTCCTTGGCAAAGTAATGAGAAATGGTTTTTCCAATTCCGCGGCTAGCGCCGGTGATGATGGCAACTTTAGACATAGTGTGTCCCTAAGTGATGTTATAAGAGGATGTAAAAATTAAAACGGCTCATAGGGGAGTTGAGCCGTTGGTAGTGCGAAACTAATTAACGTTCAGGCGTCGTCAATAATCTAATCGCACTGTCTACCGCATTGTCGATACCTTGACGGCTTTCTAATTTACCAGAGCTGGCTGGGCCAAGTGCGCATGCGTAGAGAGCAAGCTGCTTATCAAATGGTAAATCCAACTGTTCATAAAGGTTTTGGCGGATTTTTGCGTGGTGTTCAGGTTCTTGGTTAGCAAGGTTGACAAGCGTGTCATAAATAAGCGTTTTCATATAATTCCTTTTTTATTGCACGGGGTGCATATGTATTGTATTCGATTACAGTTAGAAGTTAACAAGCACCAATCACAGAAAAACGGTCTGATATAAATTCGCAATGCGAAGTAACTCAATTCGAGATAAACATAAAATACCATTAGAATCATTAAGATAGAAGGTGTTGATATTTTCAGTTTGCTATCTGGTAGGAATGTCGAACTGCCCGTTTATCCGTTGCTCACGTACTTCGGTAACCTTATTTTGTGGCCTTAAGTGATGCTATTTTAGAGCAGAGTGTGGTGCCGTGAGCGTTGCGTCCATTCGCGGTTATTTTAGGCTTTGCCACTTCATCACATGCATTCAGTTTGAGGCGTGTCTGAAATCAGACAAAAAGAGATTTGGCGCATTTGACTCTGAAGGTGAGTTTACACAGTTTAAAAAGCAATGGTTATTGACCTTGTATGGTGACGTCCAATACATCATGCAGCAATACAGCCTCTGAGGGCTGAAGAATGGTACGTCAACGTACTTAAGTTGACTTTGATTAAACGGATTTAATTTGTTATGAAAAAACTCAGTCTTGTGTGGAGCATGTTTGTGTCCTTGCCAGCTATTGCGGAGCCGACGTTATCATTGGTTGATGCAGCGAAGCAACGGACTCAGTACGACATTCGTTATGATGGAAGCTACTACCAAATTAGCTATCCCAATGGCGATGTCGCTGCTGATATCGGAGTCTGTACTGATGTGGTTATACGCAGTTACAGGAAGTTAGGCGTCGATCTGCAAGTTCTTGTTCATGAAGATATGAGAGACAACTTCTCTGAATATCCATCCAAACGAATTTGGGGCTTGGTCCGTACCGATAGAAACATTGATCATCGCAGAGTCCCCAATTTACAGGTCTTCTTTCAACGTCATAGAACCGAAATACCCATCTCAAGTGAAGGTCATAATTTCAAGCCTGGTGACATTGTCACGTGGATGCTACCCGGGAACCTCCCTCATATTGGTATCGTTACCGATGATTTATCGACAGACAAACGACGACCTTTGATTGTTCACAACATAGGAGGAGGTGTCGTATTGGAGGATATGTTGTTTGATTACCCTATAACCGGTCATTATCGGTTTGAGCCAAAATAGAAGGAACTCATCTTTTGCAAAAACATTGCGTCGTTCTGGGCGGAGGAGGTTGGATGATGGGAGAGAACCCAAGCCAACTCGACCAATACATCTTGTCTTTAAGGGGCAAGAAGAACCCCAAAGTCTGTTATCTCTCAACTGCCACTGGCGATGCGGAAGAGGTCATCACCCGTTTCCACAATGCTAAGTTGAGTGAAAACCTCACACACTTTCCTCTATTCAAGTTAGAGAAAGGCTGGCGAACCAAGTTGTTCGAGCAAGATGTGATTTACGTTGGCGGTGGCAATACCCGTTCTATGCTGGCTCTATGGAAAGAGTGGGGCATCGATGAGATTCTCAAAGAGTGTTACAACCGCGGAATCATACTTTGCGGGATGAGTGCAGGTGCTATTTGTTGGTTCGATTATGGGATTACCGACAGCGATCCAGAGGCTTACTCCATCATCAAAGGTATCGGCCTTTTGAAAGGTTTAGCATCTGCTCACTTTGTCGAGAACGACGAAAAGCACGACCTGTTTGAGCGCTTTGCTCGTAGTCACCTTGATGTGATCTGCTACGGACTCAGCGATTATGCCGCGCTGCATTTTGTCGATGGTAAGCCAAGCAAAATCATATATAGCGATGAGAATGCTCAAATCACAATCCGAAATGGCAATGATGAAATTTCAAAGAGATAAACCCAACTTAGATGCGCTTACTCGACAGTTCAAAATACAACAATAGCATCGCTTGCAGAAGAGCATGGTAGAACCCGTAATGCCATCACCGCGGAGCTAAAAAAGCAAGGGCTGATAGAAGCTTAACGTTTCAATAAACAGTTTCAAAAATAAAGAAAGCCCCGTAAATATTGCGGGGCTTTGCGGTAACAACCATGCTTTAAGAGGGGTCTATACCTTTGATGCTTTCGACTTTCTCTTTCTTCGTTTTCTTCAAAGAGTAGACGGCGTAACCAGCAACCCCCATTGCGACGAAGATAGAACAACCGCGCATAAAGTTAATTAACATAGGCGCGTCGTCAGTAAAGGCGTTGATTCCCCAAAGCATGACGAGAGAGAAAACAAACATCACTAACAAGCCATAACAAGGTGCATCGATTTTACCAGGAACAACGTACCATCCATCTTGCTTGATTGGTTTATTTAGACGAGCGTACTCTGCTTGCTGGCCTTTAACTGTGTAAAGGTGCATTTCATCTTGTTTTCCCGTCAGAAGAAGGCTAGCGACATAAGCGACAACAGCATTCACAATCACGCCAATCACGCAGTACCAAGGCCACGCAATATCGGTTGCAACGGCCACATACCAAATCACCAAGAAGCTAGCAGCAACGCCAATTAACAAGCCTTTTTCTGTAATGTGTTTTGAGTAGAAACCAAGAACAAACATACAGAAGCTCGCACCGACAAAGTAAGAGCCAGCCTTACTCAGCACTTCCAACACAGAGCCTGTGCTGGTGGCAAACATTATCGCTGGGATGATGACCAAAATCGCCCACGCAACCGTGAAGAAGCGCGATACTTTCAAATAGTGCTCTTCCGATTCGTTTTGTTTGTAGAAGCGCTTGTAGAAGTCAGCCACTGACACCGTCGCCATTGAGTTAAACGCGGAATCGAGACTCGACATACTTGCCGCAAGAATGGCTGCAGCAATGATGCCCATCAAGCCTGGCATTCCATATTCACTCGCGTAATGAAGAATGATGGTGTTGCCATTTTCAAACTCTTTACCGTCGTAATAAGCGTTGAACAGGACGCCCAGCAAGATAAAAACAAAGTAAATAAAGAAGGCCACGTAGCCCATCATTAACATTGCCTTTTTCGCATCGCCCATGTTTTTAGCGGCCATACAGCGCTGTACCATCATTTGGTTACCGCCATACACGGTTGTGTGGAACATGGTCATTGCGATAACGCCAGCCCATACCGTGGTTACTTGGCTTAGGTCAAAACTTGTTTGTAGGGCATCTGTCATTCCTTTCGCTTTGAGTTCTGCCATTACCTCCGTCATCGGGGCAGGCATGCCATTCCAAACGGCTTCAATGATGATGAATGCGCCAATAAACAAGATCACCGCTTGAATCACATCAGTCCAAATGACGGCCGCGATACCGCCGATAACGGTGTAGATAAGGGCAATTGCAGTGACGATCATGATGCAGTACATCACGTCGATACCAGTAATAAACTCTAAAATCATTGCTGTCGCATAGAGTACCGCTGCCGAGCTCAATGCTTGTTTGATAAGGAAGATAAACGACAATGTCAGTCGAGAAGCCTTACCAAAACGTCGCTCTTGATACTCGTAGATAGACGTTAAACCGTTGTTGTAGAAAAACGGCATGAATACAGCCACGATGAAGAAGATCACGAGAGGGTAATTGAGGTGAATCGCGATCACCGATAGGCCTTCTCTGTATGACCAAGCTGGTCCGCCTAAAAACGACATAGCACTGACGTAAGTACAAACGACAGAAATACCGATCGCCCACCAAGGGATGTTTTTGTCGCCCAAGGCGAATTGGCTTGCTGAAGTGACTCGCTTACCAATTACCGCGCCCAGTACTAACGTTAGGGCAATGTATCCGCCAAGGATGCTCCAGTTTAGTGCGCCAAACTCATGCATAATTAGGTCCTTCTAACTGTTCTTTCATTTGTGCAAATACGTCATAGCCAAGTTGCAGCAGGATATGAACGATGTCGATCGCCACCCAGTTTTCCTTCAGTAAATCGCCTTCGCGTCGCCAAATGTCCATAACGCGAAGTTCGATGTGTTTTCCTGTCGGAGCAAGACCGAGCCAGCCACTGTGACCAGTGTGAGTACCATGCATATGTGGCCAGCCACCAGTGGATACGTAGTCATTTTTGGCCAAAAAATTGACCTCAATATCGACACTTCGATCAGGGAAGGCGAACACGAATGGTGCTTGGTGGTGGTTACGGAAACCTTTGATGCCGCGCGTCGTGCCAATACCTGCTGGGCCGTACCACATAAAGTCACTGTGCCAGTAGTTTTCAAGATCCATCGAGAAGAGATCTTGACCATCAAAACGACCCAAGCAAGACAGCATATCTTCGACTAATTGGGCGCTCTTCTCACTTTCTTTCAGAGACACAACAGAATGTTGGATACCGTTTGACGTCGCAGGAGAAGGGACTAAGCCATCGTGGCCTAAGCTCTTTCTAAGAGGGTTGCTGCCAGCTTGATTCATCGCATCGATGAAGTCTGGAATCATGTATGATTCGGTGATTTGGTCGTTCTCCACACACACCATTTCGGTGTAACGCAAGTAGAGTGTTTTCCCTGTTGCAGGTATGCCAAACAGCGGCTGTTCAAACGTACCGACAAAGTAGCCAGTAGAGTTGTACCAAGTGCGGCCTTCGTATTCGCCGTGCATCACAATCATTGGTCGGCGCTCGGCATCAGGTAAAGCATTAACAAGTGGTGAGAGAAAAGATTCGTGGGTTGCATCTGGGCCATTGAGATCGTTCACAGGGTGCGCCACGCACCATTTTACGTCAGGGTTCAAAGCTTGCAGAGCGGCCTGTTTTTGCTCTTTATCTGTGGCTTTGAAGTAGTTCTGATAGAACTGTTCGATGATGTTGAGTGACATATTGCTTCCTTACTGTCTGTGATTTGAATGAATAGTGTTTAATCAGCCGTTAGCCTTGCTGTAGCAGGATTTGCTTCCAGATTGCGGTCTCGTCAAACAAAGTGAATTCGCGACGAAGACCCCAAGGGCCAAACTCAGCGTGGCTGATCCCCATGATGTAAACCTCTTTCCCCGAAGGCTTACCAAACATCCCGTACCCTTCATGCTTACCGTGCAAAGACCAACGAATTGCAGCGCGTGGTGACATCATGTCGTCATCTCGACCGATACGATGGTGAACGGAAAATTGAGCATTAGGGAAGGACGCGCGAAGTGCCATCCAAAAATGGTCGACTTCCGAGTGTGATAGGGCAGTTTGACCGCCTGTGTATTCGCCGATACAAGCGCGATCGTATTCTTTTGGTACGGTAGAGAACTCGGCGTTCATAAGACTTCTTAGAATTGCTTCGTAACGTTGGCCGTATTCATTGTCATTGCCTACGCCCAAATAGGGGCCTGGAATATCGGCTTTAGGTGTGAATGGAAATGGGCTTGATTCCACGCCACCCTCGAATTCGATTTGCTGGCGTGCAAACTCTTCAGATGTCATGCCCAGTTGTTTCGCGATATCGGCTTGATCGCGAACCAACCATTCGTCATTGATTTGGTTATTGATGGCGTGACAGTCCGCGATAATGCGGAAACGAAGCTTACGGTTCGAAGCTTGTCCATAGAAGCCGTTTCCGCTGTGCGTTGCGGTAGAGATGATGCGATGTGAAGAAAGCATGCCTTGTTCTGGCGTACCAGACCAAATGACATCTTCGCCATAGAGAGTTCGATCCGGAAATTCTGCAAGCGTCGCCATCGTAGCACTGATGACCCCTTCATTTCCTTGGACGATAGAGAGTGGAGTGCGAACAACAATGTCAGGAGAGTAGTAGTGTTCCAAGGTGTTCAAACCTCGATCTTCCCAAATCTCTTTCGTGATACCAAGAATGTAGTCGGGAAAGTCACGCCACTTTTCATCAAAGCCAACCATGGCCATAAATCACCTCCTGAGTTGAATAGTTATGTATTGGGTTAAAATTGATTACGTATCCAAAACTAACTCATGTTGCCAACTTGTCAATGGATTGTTTGTGTGGTGTTTAAATAGCGTGCTGATGATCAGGTTTTTTAACAATTGATCGAAAAATAAACACAATAAATGTGGTGTTGTAAGAAAAGTCTGACCTTTTTGAGTGAATTTATCGGCAGGGTTAAAATGCATTTTTTGTATGAATTTCTTTCTAATGCTCTGTTTTTAATGATTTAACTAGGGTGTTTGCGTTTGTTTTAAAGAAATAGTTAGAGCAATCAGTACTTAAGGTGCTTTTTGGCATCGCTCGATGGGAACCTTAATTATTTTTTTCTGTTTTGGTGCAAGTCTTGCCAAAATGAGGCAAGGGCGAGAGTGAATTGCATACGAATGCTAACCGCTGTAAAGCCGTCACTAGCGCCTGTAAAAACAAGAAGAGCCACTAGAAAGGTGCATACCTAGTGGCTGGAGAAATTATTACGGGCCTATGAAGTTTGGGCTCAGGATAAAAGCGCAGGCAGCGATAGAGAGATGGCAGGGATGAAGGTAATCAACATCAAGGCCACTATCATTGCTCCAATCCAGCCCATAATGGCTTTAGAGAGCGCCTCTATCGGTACTTTGCCTACCTGACTTGCCATAAACAGGTTGGCACCTAAAGGAGGCGTAACAAAGCCAATGGCCAAGTTCACGATCATCACGATACCAAAATGAATGGGGTCCATGCCGAGTGCTGACGTAATGGGTAACAGAATTGGCGTGAGAATAACAATGGCGGCCAGCGTTTCCATAAAGGTACCGACAAGCAACAACAGGACATTGATGCAAAGCAGTATCAGCAGTTTGTTTTCGGTAATCGATAGAATGAACTGAGCGATCTCTGTTGGTAGACGTTCTAGCGTCAATATGCGGCCAAACGTCACAGACGCCCCCACAATGACGAGCACAGCGCCAACTAACAGCGACGATTCTAGAATAATTTTCACCACTTGTGCTGGTTTGAGTTCTTTATAAACAAACATGCCAAAGAACAAGCCGTAGAGCACACCAATGGCGGCTGACTCGGTAGGCGTGAAGATGCCAGAATAGATGCCACCGAGAATGATAACGGGTAGTAGTATTGCCCAACTGGCTTCTTTTAGCGCATCAAGACGCTCTGCCCAAGTCGCTTTGTGCTCGTTACCTGTGTAGCCCCGCATTTTGGAGACAATTAGACAGTAGCCGATCAATACCATACCGACGACCAAGCCAGGAATGATGCCCGCCATGAACATCCTGGTGACTGAAACCTCAGCTGTGATCGCGTAGACGATCATCACCACAGAGGGTGGAATAATGACGCCAATTCCGCCGGAAGAGGCGATCAAGGCACCGGCAAAGCTGCGGTCGTAGCCTTTCTTGACCATGGAGGGAATCATCGTCAGGCCGATAGCGGCAACGGTGGCAGACCCTGTACCAGAGATGGAAGCGAAGAACATGCACGCCACAATGGCGACGATGCCAAGCCCACCAATAAAGTGGCCAAAGAAGACCTCCGCCACGTGTAATAATCGTTTTGAGATCCCTCCTTGGCTCATGAGGTTGCCTGCCAAGGTAAAAAGAACGACGGCGAGGAGAGGGAAGGAGTCGAGCCCTGTCACCAAGCCTTGTACTAAAAACTCGATGTTAAGGAATGGCAGGCTTAATATCGCGACTATACTGGCTGCCGCCAGAGCAATGCCGACAGGAACGCCAATGAGCAGAAGCAGGCCAAAGCTGCCAAATAAAAGTGCAGATGTCATGCGTTAAGCTCCAATAGTCGGTTAGAAGTACGATACTTGGCTTTAAGATGGCGATAGCGTTGGCGTGAAAAGCGTATCCGTTCGCTGGTATTCGAAAGAGCGCGAGTGCGTTGATAAATGCTGGTTACCAAGCGCACGCAGCTTAAGATTGCGCAAACCAAAACGGACGCATACAGGCAAGCAATAGGTATTTCCATTGCGGGAGCAATCTGACCGAGTTGCAGGCTGCGGTTGATAACCTTAAATCCAAACCAAGCGACAGTGGCACTAAAGGCAAGGTAGATAAGATCAGAGACAATTAAGCTGAATTGTGTCCAATTGCCCGGAAGTTTATCGATGAACACACGAATGCGAATGTGTCGATCATCTCGGATACAGTAGCTGATGCTCAGGTACATCGCCCATACGAATAAATAGCGTGCCAGTTCTTCAGCCCACGCGATCGTTGCGTCAAATAGGCGTAGTGCGATTTGCAAGCACAGTAAAGTTGTCATCGTAGAGATCGCGATAACGATAAGGGTAGGTTCTAGGTATTTGTCTAGTAAGCGAAACCACTTCATATTCACCTCCAAAACGGAAAGCACGACCTGTTTCCAGATCGTGCAAAAGAGTGGGAGTTATAGGCGTTCTATCTCGGCAATCACGTTGTCAAACAAGTCTTCACCTGTCTTGCTACGCAGATCTTGGTACACGGCTGCATTCATTTTTTCTTTCATGATGCTGCGCACGTCATCTGGGACGATGTTAACCGTCATGCCTTTCGCTTCGAGATCTTTGATCACTTCTTGGTTTTGCTTAGCGGCGAGCTCGCGCTGCTTAGCGATGGTTTCTTTGCTTACTTCATTGATCAGCGCCTGTTGCTCTGCAGGTAGTGAATCCCAAAACGATTTGTTCATGAACAGCACGTAGTTGGTGTAAATGTGGTTAGTCAAAGAGAGGTATTTCTGCGCTTCATAAAAGCGTTCGGCATAAATCGAATAGATGCCGCTTTCTTGAGCGTTAATCAGACCTTGTTGGAGCGAGGTAAATATTTCACCCCAAGAAAGAGGCGTTGGTGCGGTACCCACGGATTTCCACGCACTGATCTGAGTTGGGTTCGACGCAGAGCGAATCTTCAGCCCTTTCAAATCTTCAACGCTGTCTATCGGTTGTTTGTTATTAGTCACGCTACGAAAGCCGACCTCCATGAAGCCTAAGCCGTGAAAACCCTTTGATTCCATAGCATTCAACAATGGTTGTCCGATCTTCTCGCTGTCGAGCGCTTTGTGCGCTTGCTCTTCGCTATCAAAAAGGTAGAACACGTCGAGCACGTTAAATTCTGGGACATAGGGAGAGAGTAAAACAGACGCTCCAAACGTCATCTGTAAGTTGCCTTGCTGCACAAGTTCCGTGGTCTCACGCACATCGCCCAGTTGTCTCGCAGGGTAGATTTCGACCTCTATCTCACCGTTTGAGCGTGCTTCCACTTCTTGTTCGAAATAGAGCATTGCTTTGTGTACCGGAGACGTTTCTTGGCTGTCGTGAGCAAGACGAATAACGTTGCTTGCAAACGTATTCATGCTGCTAAGTGCGAATCCCAGTGCGGTAAGCGAAGCTATGATTGCTTTCTTCATCGTTCTTCCTTGTTTATGGTATGACCTGCCATAGGCATTCGTCGGCAAGACACACTACTTGTTATGTTTTTATAAATTAATTGAGCAATTCATATCCATTTTGCATACGAATCCAAAATAAAACATTCAGGTAACAAGTCAATAACAAGGTCAGAAAATTGAAGCAGAATTGAATAATGATTGGCTAAAATTTAATCGCGCTCACAGAAAAATGCCCCGCTCGAAAGCAGGGCATTTTGTTTATTAAGAATGAATAAATATGAATTTATTAAAGGGTGCTGCTGCGTTCGATTAAGGTGCCTTGTTCGAGAAGATACTCACCCGTTGCGTCCTGATTGCCATTGATGCGGTTCATCAGATCTTCAACTGCGCGCTGAACAATTTTGTCGACGGGTTGAGCGATGGTCGTCAGATCATAACTAGGCCAAGCAGACATCGGAATGTTATCCACGCCCATCACGGAGAAGTCTTGAGGGATCTTTGCTCCTGCTTGGCGTAAACCATCCATCACACCCATGGCGAGGATGTCGTTTGCACAAAAAATCGCATCGGGTTTACTGGTATGCGACAAGATTTCTTTCGCCGCATCTAGGCCAGCTTCAAAACTGTATTTGGCTTGAATAAAGGTCGGGGATGGAGCGCCGAGCTCTTGCAGTTTTGAAGAGAAGCCAAGCCATCGTTCTTCACTGGTCATTGAACCTGCATCACCACTGATGTAAGCACATTGTTTTGCGCCTTTCTGCGTTAAATACTCGGCTGCTTGTTGGCCCGCCAATCGGTTATCAATACCAGAGCTGTTGGCATTAATGCCTTCGGCATAACGGTTGATCAGGCTTAAGTGAACGCCAAACTTCTCGCATTGGGCAAACGCGCGTGAGGTCAAACGGCTGGTGGCGATAACGAGCCCGTCTACTTGATATTCAATAGCACGAGAAATGGCGAGATCGAGGTCGTCCTTGTCGATAGGACAAAGCACGACTTGTCCGCCACGCTTTTGAATTTCGACAGCCAAAGCACGAGATTGCATGTCGTACATTGGGTTTGATTCGCTATCTAGCGCAATTGCCACTAGACCTGAGCGATTCGAAATCAGGCTTCGCGCGATTGCGTTCGGTGTGTATCCGAGCTTAGCTGCGGCATCCATCACCATTTTGCGTTTCTTCTCGCTAATACTCGCGGTTGGGCTAAATGCCCGAGATACCGTCGATTGAGAGACGCCGAGCATCTTCGCGACGTCTATCGAAGTTACTTTCGCTTTAATGGTGATACTCCTTATATAAGGTCATTGGACCTTTCCATACGTGATGAGTGTATGGGCTAGGGGATTTATGTGTCTAGAGCATTACATTGATAAGGCGTAAATATCGGAGAAAACTCAAGAATTCATCACATTTCTCTCTTGTTTAAAGCCATCAAT
Source organism: Vibrio sp. D173a (assembly GCF_030248475.1). Lineage (NCBI taxonomy): Bacteria > Pseudomonadati > Pseudomonadota > Gammaproteobacteria > Vibrionales > Vibrionaceae > Vibrio > Vibrio sp. D173a. The sequence goes on along the minus strand of NZ_JAHGAH010000240.1, from coordinate 26,253 downwards.
GATCATTTTGTGTTCAGACCCAACGCAAAAGAAGCCAACACCGAGTTCACGCCATTCCCGAGCTTGTTGAGCTGTGGCGACAAACATGCCAACAGGTTTATTGGCTGCTTTGGCCGCTTCGATTACTCGCATACTTGCTTGCGCGACTCTCTCGTCATGAACGCTATCTGCCCCATAAGCGACAGTGAGATCGACTTGGCCAATAAAGAGTGCATCAATACCTTCAACATTGGCAATCGCTTCAACATTTTCGACCCCTTGAGGATCTTCAATTTGGGCAATGACAATCGTATTAGCACGGCTGTCTTTCAAGTGTTCAACCATGGATTTGGTGGCGTATTTCGCTGCTCGACTGGAACCTGCATACCCTCGGCCACCTTCTCCGTAATGGCAGATTTTCGCCAATTGTGTTGCTTGTTCAGCATTACAAACATGGGGGATTTGTACACCCGCCGCACCACAGTCAAGCGCGTTCAAAATGGTTGAAGGGGCGCTGTCTTGTACTCGTACCACGCACGCGAGGTCATTCGCTTTGGCCGCCATGATGCACAAATCGAGCGATGAGCGATCGAAAGGTGCGTGCTCTGCATCCAGTACTACAAAAGGCAACTCTGCTAGTGCCAATACTTCGATAATGTGAGGGTGAGGGGTTTTAACAAATGTACCTAATAGCGTGTCTTGATTCAGACGTTGCTTAAAATTGCTCATGATTATCTCCTTTGCAAAGGTATGCAAAAACTAACATGGTGAAATGTAAATGATGAGTAAAAATGATGTGATCTAAAACTCATTTCTGATTAAAAAGTAAACGCCACCAAAGTCGAAATTACTTTCTATCTCCTGTTTAAATTAGTTAATACAAAGGCTTAAAGGTGATTTTTGTTGTTTGTTGACTTAACTTGTCAAATGTTAATTAAGTGTTTAATCTGATTTTGCATTCGTATCCAAAAGCATAAAAATAACCGTTCGTCAGCCTCAATGTTCAAGGAGAAACCCAATGGCACGCATTTTAAAAAACGGAATCACTGAAGAAGCATCAGCATCAAACGACGCAAAAGTGCGTCAGATTGTCGAAAACATTCTTGCTGATATTGAATCGAAAGGTGATAGCGCTGTACGTGAGTTGTCTGAAAAATTTGATAACTGGTCGCCGGAGCAATTCCGCTTATCAGAAGAGCAGATCCAAGCCTGTGTGGATGCGCTTGATGAATCGACTCGACACGATATCGAGTTCGCTCAACAACAAGTTCGAAACTTTGCTCAAATTCAACGTGACTCAATGAAAGACGTCGAAGTAGAAACCATGCCTGGTGTGGTACTGGGGCATAAGAATATTCCAGTAAACAGCGTGGGTTGTTACATCCCTGGCGGTAAATACCCATTGGTTGCATCCGCTCACATGAGTGTATTGACGGCGAAAGTAGCGGGCGTAAAACGTGTTATTGCTTGTGCGCCTCCGTTTAATGGTCAGCCAAATGTCGCGATTGTCGCTGCGATGGCAATGGCGGGTGCAGATGAAATCTACTGCTTCGGTGGTGTTCAGGCGGTAGGAGCTATGGCATTGGGCACGGAGACTATTGCGTCAGTCGATATGATTGTAGGGCCGGGTAACGCATTTGTGGCAGAGGCGAAACGTCAGTTGTTTGGTCGCGTTGGTATCGACTTGTTTGCAGGCCCAACGGAAACCTTAGTCATTGCTGATGAGAAAGGCTGTGACCCAGAATTGGCAGCGGCGGACTTGCTTGGTCAGGCCGAGCATGGTTACAACTCTCCAGCTGTCTTGTTGACCAACAGCGAGACATTTGCACAAGAGACCATCAAAGAGATTGAACGTCAGTTAACCATTCTCCCAACGGCTGAAGTTGCGGGTAAAGCGTGGGCAGATTATGGACAAGTGATCGTATGCGATAGCTACGAAGAAATGGTGGAAGTGGCAGACGATATCGCTTCTGAACACGTACAAGTGATGACAGAAGATCCTAAATACTTCCTAGATAACATGACCAACTACGGTGCCTTGTTCCTAGGTCGTGAAACCAACGTCTCTTACGGCGACAAATGTATTGGTACCAACCATACACTGCCAACGAAGAAAGCGGCGCGATACACCGGTGGTCTTTGGGTAGGTAAGTTCATCAAGACTTGTACTTACCAGCGTGTAACGGAAGCGGCATCCTTAAAAGTCGGTGAATACTGCTCTCGCTTGTGTGCACTAGAAGGTTTTGCAGGTCACAAAGAGCAAGCGGATATTCGTGTACGCCGATACAAAGGCAAAGTGGAAGAGGCGTAATATGTCGAAACTTGCCTTAGTAACAGGCGGCAGTGGCGGACTGGGTGCCGCCATTTGTCGCAAGCTAGCTCAATCTGGATATCGCGTAATTCTGACTTACAACAGTAATCAGAAAGCAGCCGACGACGTGCTTTCTTCGTTACCACGTAACGAGCATTTGGCATTCAAACTGAACGTGGCAGATTCGGGTGAGATTGAGCAGCTTAAACATCAAGTCAGTGAAATGAGCGACAAGCTAGATTTGTTGGTCAATTGTGCGGGGATGACGAAGTTTGTCACGCATGCCGATCTGCAAAGTTTGGATGACCAACTGTTTGATCAAATTTTCCAAGTGAACGTCCGTGCGCCTTTTGCAATGGTTCGAGCGTTTGAGCCTTTGCTCAAGCAAGCCAATGGTTGTGTGGTGAACATTACTTCTATCGCGGCACAGACTGCGATGGGCAGCAACATTGCTTATTGTGCGAGTAAATCTGCCGCAGAAAACATGACCCGTTCTTTAGCTCGCGCTTTGTCTCCCGAGATTCGCGTTTTGGCGGTAGCGCCTGGGCTTGTCGACACCGAATTTGTCAAAGGCTTGGACGATGCTTGGCGTAACCAACAAGAACAATCCACGCCGCTCAAGCGTTTAGCCAATGATAAAGAGGTTGCTCAAGCCGTGTACGCCGCGGCAGAGGTTCTGACCTTCTCGACAGGCAATACCATTGCGGTTGATGGCGGTCGACCTCTAGGACTGTAACTAACGCTCGGTTTGTCACTAACAGTCGTTTTGTAACTAACAGTCGGTTTGTAATTAACAATTCAAGGCTAGGTTTAAACAAGGACAACAAGGATTTCCTATGACTCTACAAACAAAAATGAATGACAATCTGGTCCGCTATATGGAGCTGATTCCGGGTACCAGTGCGTTTATCGATGCGCGTACACCTGGCAGTGATCTGAAAGATAACTTCTGCATTATCGGTGCAGGGGTGGCAGAGAGCAGCCGTCAACACGTTCACATTCGTGATACTGCGGGCTTTAACATTGGTGCGGCAGGCCAACCGCCGGGCATCAAAAATTCATTGCACTCTCATCGTACCGCTGAACTTTTCTTGGTTTTCAAAGGCCAATTCCGTTTTTATTGGGGGAACGATGGTGAACACGAGGCGGTGCTGTCTCATGGCGATGTCATCTCTATTCCAACCAATCTCTTCCGTGGTTTTGAGGTGGTTGGCCGTGATTACGGGTTTATGTTCTCGGTACTTGGCGGCGACAATTCTGGTGGTGGTGTTATTTGGCATCCAAACGTTATCAAAGACAGCCAAGGCCACGGTTTGTACTTGAAAGCGGATGGCACTTTGGTGGACACCATTGATGGCGATGCGGTGCCAAATGAGTCTGAGCTGATGCCACTTCTTACCAAAGAGGAACTAGCCAAGTTCGATACTTACACCACAGAAGAGATGATGCCGTTCGTCGCTCTGCAAAAAGATTATCGTGCAATCAAAGGCGACTTCAGTGCCAGCAACGTCAAGCAATATGCGGTAACTGGTCACCCTTTAGCGGGCTATGATTTCCAAGTGAAGAGTGAAGATGAAGTGAGCATCATGGCTTATGAGCTTTCTGAAGGTGGCTCGATTCCTCAACATTGCCGAGAAGAAAAACAAGTGCTGATCAATTTTGATGGTGATACGGAAGTGGTTCTCACGCATCAAGGCGAACAAGCGAATGTTGTTTTAACGCGCGGTGATGTGCTGAATGTTCCAGAAGGTGCGTCTTACTCGCTGACGAACTTGCGTGGTAATAGTTTGACGTATTGCATTCTTGGTTCTGATCAACCAAAGCCGCTGACAGGAGCATAAGATGACGCAATCCACCTCACTCGTTTGGCTGCCCGGACTACTTTGTGATGGCACATTGTTTGAGGACATCAATCAAATGATGCCAAGTTGGATCGCTCCGCAATGCCCGACACTGGCGTCAATGCCTTCAATGGAAGAGTTGGCGCAGAAAGTGTTGCAAGATGCACCGCAAGAGTTTGTGCTCGGTGGCTTATCGATGGGTGGGATTCTTGCCTTTGAGGTTTACCGCCAAGCGCCAGATAGAGTCAGAGGTTTGGTGCTCATGGACACCAACGCGGCGGATGAAAAGCTAGAGGTGACACAAAAGCGCGACGCACTGGTTAGTCGAGCGTTAAGTGGTGAATTTGAACGCATTACGCCTGATACTCTAATGCCAGTGCTGATTCATCCTAGCCGTTTGCAAGACAAAGCGTTAACTGAGCGTATAGAAGGCATGGCTATCAATGTGGGTTTGGAAGCGTTTGAAGCACATGCCAAAGCGCTAGCCACTCGCCCAGATGCTCGACCTTTATTGGCGGATATTCAGGTGCCGACTTTGGTAATAACAGGTAAACAAGATCTTCTTTGTCCGATCGATAATCACCTTGAAATGGCGCGCCATATTAATGATGTTGCGTTGCACGTAATACCAGATTGCGGGCACCTCTCTTCGATGGAAGCGCCAGAAAAAGTGGCTCAGATTATCTCAAACTGGCTGGAGCTAAATCGAGCCAAATTCTAGTGTTTTACTCCGTTCTTAAATCTTCAAAGCTCTTCTAAACAAAAAGCGCCATATCGTCATGGCGCTTTCTCTTTTCTATCTCTCGATACTTTTCCTAAAACTAGGCGATAACTGGCGTCAAACTTGGTTTGTTTCGCTCAACCACACTGATCGAAATCGCTAAAAACAGAATGTCTTTCACAAGGAAAAAGTTCGCAATCAAAACGCCGTCGGAAACTTTCCACGTATTTGGTGTCGTAACTAGGAAGCTCAGTGTCGCGAGGAAGATAACGCTTGCAGCGATACCAGAGTAGTAGGCAACCGTTGGTTTTTTCAATCCAACCAATAGGCCGAGTGCTACGATGATTTCGGTTAAGCCAATGATATTAGATACAGCTTGAACGGAAATGATGCCATATAGCCAAGACATGGCAGGGTGATTAACCACCAAAGGTTCAATTAATTTGGCTTCAGTTGGGGTGAATTTATAAATACCTAACCAGATAAGAACAAGGGCAACGCCAAATACGCCAAGGTAGTAACCAAATTGTGTCGGTTTTTGGGAAACAGATGATGCATGCATAATAACTTCTCCTATAAAAGCATGTTTTCAAATGACCGACAGTTGAATTATAAAATTCTTGAATTTATGGTTATATAAAATAACTAATGTCTATATAGCAAAAAGACGAAGAATAAAAAGGATTGGCTTAGATGGAATTTATTCCTGTAGATTTATCACGTCATTTGGGTTTGTGTATCGCGTTTCGAAAAGATGCGTACCAAGTCAGTTTTGGTCATCAAAATGTGTTTGATACCCAAGAAATCACCTCTTGGTTTACGTCGATTGCGGAAGATCCCCAAGCAGGGTTCTTTCATGTCATCAAAGACAATCAAATCGTTGGGCAGTTGGAGTGTCGATATCCAGTTTTAGACGAGGAAGGACGTAAATTCGGTTACATCAATTTGTTCTATTTATTGCCCGAATTCCGTAATCAAGGGCTCGGTAGGCAACTGCAAGATTTTCTACTTAAACTTTTTGTCAATCACGGCTGCGGGTATGCGAGACTGAGGTATATTCCCGGAAATGACGCAGGTGAACGTTTCTATTACAAAAATGGTTGGCGTCCGGTGGGAGCTCCTGGTGACCGTGGGCAATTAATGCAGATCGATTTATTGGAGTACATATGATCACAATTCGTGACTTTCAAGAAGAAGATGCCCCTACACTCTGGGCACTTTTCTTTAACACAGTGCGAAACGTTAATCGCAGAGATTACACCGAGCAACAGGTGAAGGCTTGGGCGCAGGAGGGGTTTGACTCTCAGCTTTGGTTAAAGAAGATGATATCTATCCAGCCGTTTGTCGCTGAGCTAGATGGTGTCATCGTTGGCTACAGTGATGTGCAGCCAAGCGGGTTAGTCGACCACTTTTTCTGCCATCATGAATACCAAGGGCAAGGTGTAGGGCGCGCATTGATGACTCATGTACTCAAACAAGCAGCAGCAAAAGGGCTGGATAGGATCTATTCAGAAGTGAGTATTACCGCTCGTCCTTTTTATGAGCACATGGGTTTTACTGTGGTGAATGAGCAGCAAATCGAAGTCCGTGGTGCTACGTTAACCAACTATGTAATGGAGAGGCACTTAGACAAAAAGGATGTGTGATCAATAAATAATCCTCGCTCAATTAGTGAGCTTGAACACAGATACCGCATGTTTTCTGCGGTGAATAAGAGTTCATTGATCTAACACCAGAATTCCTCCTCAAAAGCGCGCGCATAATTTCTCTTCGGAGTGGCGAAAGGAAGCCAGTTAAAACAGCTCCTTACGTCAGTTCTCTCACGGCAAACCATCTCAGGAAGAGAAGTAGTACTATGCGCCCTTATCTCAAATACATCATCCCAACGGTGAGCCCTTTGCTCATTTTGCTGATGCCACTATCAGCGTTTCCATTCGAAGGTATGACCATCATTCAGCAGCGCGTTATCGCCATATTTTTGCTTGCTGCACTCTGTTGGGTATTTGAACCTATCCCAATTTATGCCACCTCTATGGTGATCATCGTGCTTGAGTTGTTGCTCGTTTCCAATAAGGGCATCATTTTCTTTCGGCTTGATGAGGGAGAACCTCATTTTGGTGAGTTGCTGCAATACAGTGACATCATGGCGACGTTCGCCAGCCCAATCATCATGCTGTTCTTAGGTGGATTCTTCCTCGCGATGGCGGCAACCAAGTATCGATTGGACGTCAACTTAGCGCGCGTACTGCTTAAACCGTTCGGACAAAACCCGAAATACGTCATGCTGGGCTTAATGTTGATTACGGCAATCTTCTCGATGTTCATGTCGAACACAGCAACGACGGCGATGATGTTGTCGATCTTGACGCCAGTTATCGCGGTGTTTGGCCCGAAAGATCCTGGACGCATTGCGTTTGCGTTGTGTATCCCTGTCGCGGCAAACATCGGCGGTATTGGTACTCCAATTGGTACGCCACCGAACGCGATTGCGCTTAAATACCTAGTGGGCGACAACCTCATTACCTTCGGTGAATGGATGGTATTTGGCGTGCCGTTTGTCATTGTGATGATGGCGCTAGCGTGGTTCCTGATCGATTTTCTCTACAAAGCTGAGACGACCAAAATTGACCTCAACATCAAGAGTAAATTCTTGAAAACACCGAAAGCCATCATTGTGTACATCACGTTTGCAGGCACGATTCTGCTCTGGTTGATGGGCTCAGCGCACGGCATGAACTCATACACGGTAGCGTTGATTCCGGTCGCAGTATTTTCACTGACGGGCATCATCAACAAAGAAGACCTGAAGAAGATCTCTTGGGATGTGCTTTGGTTGGTATCTGGCGGTATCGCGTTGGGTCTTGCATTAGATAAGACAGGTTTAGCAAGGCTGGTGGTTCACAGCATTCCATTCGATGAATTCTCACCTTATGTTGTGCTGTTCGGTGCGGCATTCTTATGTTTGCTGATGGCAAACTTTATGTCTCATACCGCGACAGCGAACTTGCTGATGCCAATTATGGCGGCGCTCGGCACTTCAATGGCATCGTTAACACCGCTCGGCGGTGAAGTGACGTTGATTCTTGTGGTGACCTTTGCGGCATCACTTGGTATGTCTCTGCCAATCAGTACGCCACCAAACGCGTTGGCTCACGCTACTGGCCATGTGCAAAGCAATCAAATGGCGCGCGTCGGTGTCGTGTTAGGTGTGGTGGGTGTGTTGCTGAGTTTCTTGATGGTGTGGATCCTTCACACCGTAGGGCACATTGGTTAAGCCATGTACGAGAGCAAATTAGATACGCTGGTAGAGCGTTACTTCAATCATATCGAGCGTCGCATCACGGTGTCGGCAGGCTCGGTATTGATTGAGCAAAACGGCTACAACGAGCGGCTCTATTACGTATTGTCTGGCGAGCTTGCTGGCTATTTCTCTGAGGATGGTAAAAAGCAGACTCAGGTGTTTGCGGCATCTAAGGGGGCATTTATTGGTGTGCACAGTTTCTTCTCTGGAACGTGGACTGCTTCTTCAACGGTGATTGCCCAAACGGACGTTGAGTTAGCGTGGATTGAGCGCAATACGCCAGCGGTAGAAGCGGGTAAGTTCGGGCCTTTAACCGCGCAGTTTATGCCGGTGATGGTCAACGAGCTTTCTCGTCGTCAGCGCCGAGCGATGCAAGAAGCGTTAGGCAAAGAGAAGGCATTGCAAAAACTGCATACCGCAGAACAAATGACGACACTTGGTCAACTTGCTGCAGGTATTGCGCATGAGCTTAACAATGCTATTGGTGTGGTGAGCAGTAAGTCAGAGCGCTTAGAATCGGTGATCATGGGATTGCTTGAAGAGGTGCATCCTGAAGCGAGCCAGTTTTTTGATTTTGGATTGATGCAAGGGCAAAAAATCTCATCGAGTGAAGCAAGAACACGAGGACGACATTTCGAGAAATATTACGGTCTGCCTAAAGATTTAGCCCGTGAGTTAGCTCGTGCTGTCCCGACCGATTACCTTAACGAGCACTGGTTAAAGCGCCCAGAAGAAGCGATTCGTTACTGGCAGATGGGGCGTGATTTGCACGATCTGCGCATTGCTTCAAAACACACCGTTGGCATCGTGAAATCAGTGAAACAGCTAGGTCGTACAGACATTGATAAGGAAGAAGGACTCAGAGTCAACGATTCGATAAACCAAGCGCTTGCTTTGCTACAAAGCGATTTAAGACGTGTCGGTGTGCGTTTTAGTCCGGCTGATTTACCTCTGTTTGTAGGCTCGCAAACCGAACTGGTGCAGATTTGGGTCAACATTTTAAAGAACGCTTGCGATGCGATGAGAGAAACGGACTCGCCAGCGATAGAGATACAAACACGCGTGAGCAAAAATAAGATCTTGGTAACCATTGCGAACAACGGTCCCGAGATTGATGAAGCCACACGCAGAAAGATTTTCCGACCAAACTTCACGACCAAGAAAGGTGGGTTGTCGTTTGGCTTAGGGCTAGGGCTGTCGATCGTGAAGCGCATTGTGGCGGGCTATAACGGTTCGATTGCAGTGAAAAGCGACAGCGAAAAAACCATATTTAGAATTAAACTACCGGTAGAGGACGAACATGGACAAGCTTAATTTAATTTGCGTTGATGACCAGCGAGAGGTGTTAAGCGCGGTTCTGCAAGACTTACAGTCGTTAAGCCAGTGGCTCAACATTGAAGATTGCGAGTCTGCCGATGAAGTACTTGAATTAATGGATGAGTTGGACGCAGAAGGCGAGATGATTGCGTTGATCATTTCTGACCACGTGATGCCGGGTAAAACCGGTGTTGAGCTGCTAACAGAGATTTCCAAAGACAGCCGATTTATTCGTACGCGCAAAGTCCTGCTTACCGGGCAGGCGACGCATACGGACACCATCAATGCGATTAATTCTGCGGGTATCGACCGTTATTTCGAGAAGCCTTGGCAGGCAGAGCAGTTGGTAGAGTGTGTGAGAAATTTAGTCACCAAGTACATCTTCGATATGGGTTTAGACTACACCCAATACCACGAGCACTTGGATCAGAATGTTGTGTTTGACCGCCTGAGATAACCGCTGAAAACGATAAAAACTGAGCTAGAACACTCGCTAGCTCAGTTAGATTTTGTCGTAGTTTACGAAGCTATTGGCTTAAAAAGAAACTATTGGCTTAACGTGTATCGGCTTGCGCTTGCCACTGACAGGGGCTTTGAGAACCAATAACCTTGCAGATAATCCACGCCCATTTCAGCAAAGAAATCACACATCTTCGCGTCTTCAATGCCTTCAATCACCACTTCGATATTTTGTTCACGACACATGGTGATCAAGAACTTCAAATACTCACGAGAAGAACGGTTGGTCAGGGTTTTCCACGCCATCGATTTATCGATCTTAATTTGTGTCATCGGCAAATCGAAGAAGCAGTTTAATGAGCTGTAGCCTGCACCAAAATCATCCATAGACAGTGAAAAACCAAGCTCTCGTAGTGTGTTCAAAGGTGCAATGGCAGCTTGGTTGTTATCCAGAATAAAGGTCTCGGTAAGCTCAAGTACAATGGCTTGAGGCTCGATGCCTACTTGGTCCGCCATTGCTTTTATTTTGCTTGGGAACTCACTGTTTAACAGCTGCAATACAGACACGTTCACATTCACGCGAACTTGATTTTGATAGCGTTCTCGATAGCTCTTAATGAACTTACATGCCTTCTCAAACACTTGGTAGCCAAGCTCAACAATCAAGCCTTTGTTTTCTGCTACAGGGATAAACTCATCCGGGTAGATTTCGCCAAACTCTTTGCTGCGCCAACGTACCAAAGATTCGAAACTCACGACTTGCAGATCGGATGCACTGACGATTGGCTGGAACTTGACACTTAGCGTTCTCTCTTCGAGTGCGTTTTTCAAACCTTGCTCGATAAAGAAATAACGATCCACAGCATACTGAGTTTTCTGACTGTACACCGCGATGCGGTCTTTGTTTTTCTCGTTCGCGTATTGGCAAGTGCGCGCTGCTTTGCGAACGATTTCTTCGGCGGAATGCTCAGGGTCAACACAAGGGTATAGGCCAATGCTGATATTGCTGCCTAAGTATTGACCTTTTTCAACCACCGCATCGTGATAATTCCGCTTGATGGTTTTTGCGTAAATTTGCAGCTCTTCAAGCGGCACTTCATCAAGCACTAAAATCGCAAAGTCATCGTCGTGGACTCGATAGACGGTACAGTTTGGAGAAGGTAGGTGGCTTAAGGTTTGCAGCAGCTTCTCGACCAAGCCGTCGACAAGCTCACTGCCGTATTGGTTAAGGTAAGATTTGATTTCTTCAATCTGAATGTAAAAAATCGACGCATGAGTGCTCTTGGATTCGATTAACTCATTAATATTCAAAAGCAAGTGCGCACGGTTTGCCATGCCTGATGCATTATCATGAAATGCCACTTGGTGAATATAGCTTTCCATTAACTTTCGTTCAGAAATATCTCGATGGCTGCCGACCATGTAGTGACCGTGCTCGGTTTCTTTGGTCATTGCCACACCTTCAATCCAAACATATTGACCGTTTGGTTTGCGAAGGCGATAGGTGGTTGTCACACGTTCGTTGTTGGTATTGATGTGGGCGTCAACACGTTTCGATAAGCGCTCTCTGTCTAACGGATGCACCAACTCTAGCCATTGGTCGAGGTTGACGCGTCCTGCGTTGATACCGAACTGCTCATAAAAGCATTGGTTGTAAAAAACCATACTACCGAACTCGTCCATGTAGAAGAGCCCTTCATTAAACACATCGAAGATATGAATGAAGCGTTGCTCAACGATCTGCAGAAACTCACGATCGTGCTCTGAAATGATTTGATCAACCTTGTTGGTCAAGATACTGCCTCCGCAATCCAATTTGCTGTGGAGATGAGTAAATAAATCGGGCTACACGCAAATGACATATTTTTGAAGTTTGTCCTTCTACACTGCAAATGAAACAAGTTGAACCAGATGGAAAGTCTGTTTTGTAAACGAGTCTAAAAGTTTCTGTGCAAAAGAATAATTATTAGAGTATTGCGACTAATAATCGGCATTTATAAAACTTAGTCAACAGTAAATACTATTTGTATTAAGAAGTTATTGATTCATCACCCAAAATGCCTAAATAGTCTTCATCTGTGTTGATTGTTTGAACTATCTCCATAAATTAAATATGGTCTATTGCACTTTTGATGTCTCTTTTATTGACCTAAGACTCATTAATTTTAAATGATAGTGAATTCTTATAACAGTGAATGGTCAGATCTCTTATAATGCGTTTGCTAAATAATAAATGTTAACAAAGTTTCATGATATGCAGTACAAACCAGAAGACTCAATTAAGATAGCAATCGCGGATGTCGGTGTCGGAATGTTCGTCACTGCCATTGAGCAGAACAAACGCGTCAATCTTGCGAATGCTGGCCGGGTTTCAAGCGAGCAGGGCATCAAAAAGTTACAGGCGAGCGGTGTGAAGTACGTTTGGGTCGATCAGAAACTTTCAGCACAACAGTGCGTCTTCAAGCCAGTCGAAGAAGAACACGATGTTACCTTGTCTGCCTCAGAAATCACGACGTCACCCAAAATCCAACGCGCTTTTCGATCTCGTGAAGCACAGCATAAGCGTGCGAAAAAGTTGATCGCAGAAGCGAAAGGGTTAGCTCAGAAGCTCCTAAACCAAACGTTTGAAGGTAAACTCATCGAGGTCAACGAGATTGAATCGTGGGCCGATGACATGATCGAGAGTGTTTTCATCGACTCTGATGCGCTTCAATGTGTCTCTGCATTACGCCAGAAAGACAGCTACTTGCTTGAGCATTCGGTAAACGTGGCATGCTTGTTGGTTTCTTTCGGTAAGCATTTAGGCTTAGATAAAGACACGCTCAAGCAGTTGGCGATCGGCGGCATCATTCATGATGTAGGTAAAATCAAAGTCGATGACGAGATCTTACATAAGCCTGCGCGTTTAACGCCTGAAGAGTTTGAACACATGAAACTTCACCAAGTATTTGCTGGTGAAATCATCTTGGGCGTAAAGGGCTTAAGTGATGTCAGTCGAGACGTATGTTTGATGCATCACGAAAAACTGGATGGTACGGGTTATCCACGTGGCTTATCTGGTGAACAAATCCCCATGCACGGTCGCATGAGTTGTATTGTCGATATTTACGATGCATTGACCGCAGATCGTGTTTATAAAAAGGGTATGAGTTCAGCGGAAGCGTTTAAAATCCTATTGAGTTTGACCCCGTTCCACCTTGATCCTGATTTGGTGTACAAGTTCATAAACTGCATTGGCGTATACCCTGTCGGTTCGATTGTCCAATTGAGCGATGGACGAGTCGGCATTGTGTGGACTTCCAACGATTCTCAGCCGCTGAAGCCAATCGTGAAGTGTTTCTACTCACGTAAATACAAGCGTTACATCGATGTCGCGATGGTGGATTTAAAAAGCAGTTCGTATTCGGTTGAGAAGGCGATAGCGCCGTCATCGTTAGAAGTGGATCCAAAACCTTTCTACGACTAACACAGGATAACCTCACACTTAGTCGTGTTTGTGAGCAATTTTGTTGAATAAGTAATCACTTTACACGATTGCATATTCCCAGTATGTTGATTGCATAACTAGACAGTTCAAAGTGACCTAGTTGAGAGATAAACGAAGGCGTGTTTTCTACTTTGGCTTTTTGCCGAGACTCTTTACTCTGATTGCTTTGTTGAAGGGCTTGTTTGGCTGTTAATCTGTTCAGTTATGAACCGAATGATGTGGTACTTTTCTATAAAACGTTTCATGGATTGAAATGCAGATTGAAGTCGTTATTCCACGTAATTCACCCATTCATCCGTACATTGGAAAGGAGCGCCAATGCAACTCGATACTTGGATCTACTATACCCTCGCGATACTTGTTCTGACCGCCTCTCCAGGCCCTAGCTCGTTACTTTGCTTGAGCAAAGGCGTCAGCAGCGGCTTTCGCCAAGCGTTTGTGACTGCGCTTGGCAGTTTAACCGCGATTACTATCATTCTTACTCTGTCTTTCACCGGCCTTGGTGTTGTGATTGCTTCTTCAGAGTTCGTATTTAACATCATCAAATGGTGTGGTGCGGCGTATCTTATTTGGCTTGGTATTCAGGCGTTACGCTCAAAACAAACCGACTTTTCGCAAGCCAAACCGGAACAAGCGTCTTCTGATTATTTTAGTGCGTTTAGCAGTGGGTTTATAGTTGGAGCAAGTAACCCTAAAGCGATTGTGTTCTTCACCGCGCTGTTTCCCCAGTTTATTGACCCTTCTGCATCGCTATTCACTCAATACATGATCTTTGCTAGCACCTTTGTCGTGTTTGAACTGAGTTGGTTAACTTTTTACGGCTTACTGGGAGTGAAGACATCGAATTGGCTATTTGCCAAGGGAAGAGCCAAGTTGTTTAATCGTCTGACTGGTGGTGTTTTCATCAGTGCGGGTTTAGCTTTATCGACCGAGCACAGAAGTTAAAAACGTGGATCAACCGAAACTATTAAATAGTAAGCTAAATTAGAAAAACCTTATTTCCAAAATGGAAATTGACGTTTTTGTTTTTTTCATTAGTGGCAAAGAGTCCTGAGGCGTAGAATTCAACCTACCCTTTAGAGGTATAAGCTCGAAAGGGTGTATCCGTTGTATTTTCTTCAGGAACATCTTAGATGACTCAAAGCCTTTCTGATCTTCAGCAGCGCTTCCTTGCTATCGCGACAGATAGCAATTTGTCACCAAAGCAGAAATCGAACTTTCTTGCTTTGGAAGCGGAAGCCACTATTCCATATATGACTATCTCTGATGAGGTAAACCAAGCAATGCAGCAAGGCGTCATATGTGACATGTTTGAAGGTCACGCGCCGTTTAAGCCGCGCTATGTTTTGCCAGATTACGCAAAATTTCTTTCTCAAGGTTCTGAATACTTGGAGTTAGATCCAGCAGAAGATTTTGATGATGCGATCAACATGTTGACCATCATTTACCATCATGTGCCTTCGGTAACCAACATTCCGGTTTACCTTGGTCAGTTGGATGATGTGCTCATGCCTTATGTCGGTGATCTTACTGACGAGCAGATTTACAAAAAACTGAAACACTTCTGGATTATGCTGGAGCGCACATTACCAGACGCGTTCATGCACGTGAACATTGGTCCGACGGACAACATTATTTGTCGTACGATTTTGAAAGTAGACGCTGAGCTAAAACAGATCGCGCCAAACCTAACGTTCATTTACGACGAAGCCGTCACACCAGACGATCTGTTAAAACAAGCAACGCAAAACATTTGTGAGTGCAGCAAGCCACACATTGCGAATTACCCAATGCACGCGAACGCGTACGAAGGTGCTCGCTTTGGTATCGTGAGTTGCTACAACTCTCTGCCGTTGGCTGGTGGTTCAAACACACTTGTGCGTATGAATCTTAAAGAAGCGGCGAATCGTGCAGACAACTGTGATGACTTCTTCATCAACGTGCTGCCGGAATACCACGGTTTGATGGTTGAGCTGATGGATGCCCGAGCTTCACACTTGCATGAGAAATCTGAGTTCTTTAAAGGCTTCCTGACTCAAGAAGGTTTGATTGAAGAATCTCGTTTTGCGCCAATGTATGGCATCTACGGTATGGCAGAAGCGGTAAACGTGTTGCTAGAAAAAGAGGGCAATGCGAGCCGTTACGGCCAAGATGCTGTTGCAAACGAGTTAGGTCATAACATCTCCGCTAAATTGGCTGAATTGGTAGAAAACACGCCAGTGAAGTTTGGCCTAGAAGGCAAAGCATTACTGCATGCCCAAGGTGGAATTAGCCTTGACTTGGATGTGACACCAGGCGTTCGAATTCCTTATGGCAACGAACCTGATCCTGTGTCTTATGTACAGGCAACGGCAGGGCATCACCAGTACTATCGTTCTGGCATCAGCGACATTCTGACCATCGACGAAACGGTGAAATCAAACCCTGAAGCGATGTTCAACCTTTGTAAAGGTGCGCTAAACGCAGGCTACCGTGAGTTCACGGCAAACGTTGCTTCAAATGACTTGGTTCGCGTAACAGGTTATATGGTGAAGCTGTCTGATATCGCGAAATACGATGCGGAAGGCTCACGTACCAATACCACATTCCTAGGCGCAGAAGCGGCGAAGAACACCGGTATTTTAGGGCGTTCACCACGCGTGGTGAGCCACGAAATGTCACCAACTTACGTTAAGTAACGAGTGACAAACAAGAATAAGATGACTAGACGATCGGTAAACCTCTTGGCTAAGGTCACTCGAATCCTTCCGTTCTCTTGTGTTGATGGACCGGGAAGCCGTCTAGTCATCTTTCTACAGGGTTGTAACTATCAGTGCATCAACTGTCACAATCCGCACACCATCAATCACTGTAATCATTGTGGTGATTGTGTGAGCGAGTGTCCGGTTGGCGCGCTGAAGTTCGACGAAAGCAACAACGTTGTTTGGCTTAAAGAGGAGTGCACCCACTGCGATCGTTGTACAGAGATATGTCAGCACCAATCTAATCCAAAAATTACTGACTACTCTGTGGAGGCAATGCTCGATTTGATACGCAAACAGCGCTTTTTTGTTAGCGGTGTTACTGTATCCGGTGGGGAATCTACCTTACAGCTTCCTTTCATTATTGCGCTGTTTAAAGGTATTAAGCAGGACCCTGAATTACAGCATCTCACTTGTTTCATCGATAGCAATGGGTCTTTATCGACCTCGGGTTGGGAAAGAGTGCTGCCGTATATGGATGGGGCGATGATCGACCTAAAATCTTGGCAAACTGATACGCACCATTGGTTAGTCGGACGTGACAATCATCGTGTGTTTCAAACCATTCAATACCTAGCGCAAGTAGACAAGCTTTATGAAGTACGATTACTGCATATTCCCGGAAAAAGTGATTTAGATACTGAGGTCATGATGCTGGGGCATTATCTGCAAGCGCTGCCAGAATCAGTCAACATTCGCCTGAACGCGTTTCAACATCACGGCGTGGTTGGTGAGGCGCAAGAATGGGAGAAATGCTCTAAGGATGAAATGGAACGCTTTCACGCTCGATTAAGTCAGTTTGTCAGCAGACCAATGACCATGCCATCGGTCTACGTGTAGCGCCGCAGAGATAACTTTAGAGTTTGTTTACTCTTGGTTTGCTGCATCCTCCCAAGGTTTCACACGCCTTAAGCACTTGCTGTTGTAGCCATCTTAAAGCGGGATCGTTAAGACTCGCTTTATTCCACACCAAACTGTACGCCACTTGCCCGTACTCGAATGGCAAAGGTCTTTCTACCAAGCCATTCGCCTGCAGTGCCATTTGCGCCCAAAGTTTTGAACAAGTGAACAGATAATCGGAGTGATGACACATTACTGCGGCTGAACCAAAGTCCGCCACATGCATCGCGACACTGCGCTTGGCGTAGCGCTGAGTTAAGTTCTGTTCAAAGTAGGGTTGAGATAAGTCTTTATCGTGAATGCCGATGTGTCTTGCGCACAAATAGTTTTCTACCGAGAGTTCTTCTTTTGCCAATGGGTTGTTACCGCCCATCAGGCAGATCATTTCATCCTCTAGAATCGTCTGCCATACCAAGTCTTTGTTGTGGGTTGGTGGCTGGCTGATGTCGTGCGGCAGAATCAAAAAGTCGACTTGCCCGCGGATCAGAGAATCGAAGCTCATTTGTTCTTTCGCATAGACGTTCAATTGCGCTCTACTGCCCATCTGTTGAGACAGGTTTTGCAGCATAGGGGCGAAGATCTCAAAGGTGCTTTCACGCATTGCTAATGAGAACCGGCCTTCGTAATACGCGGGATTAAATGAGCCTTGGTAAAGCAAACCATTCATGCTGGAAAGAATGCCGTGCACTGAAGGACCGATGTTCAATGCAAACGGAGTTGGGACTAAACGAGTGCCATCGCGGTAAAAAAGGTCATCTTTTAGAATGTCACGCAATTGGCTGAGCGTTTTACTCACGCTGGAAGGGGTCACGCAAAGTTGTTCCGCTGCCTGAGTAACGCTGTGTGTCGTGAGCAGCATGTGCAATACAGTAAGGTGTTTAAGGCTAATGCGTGAGAGTGTTATGTAATCCATTCGCAAGACTAATTCGTGTGATTTTGTCCAGTATATCAGTATGAAACAATTTTTTACTATTGTAGAAACACGGAAAATCAGGCGTTTCTTTTCGTGTTCTATATAAACATTTGGCTCAACTCGGCACCTGATGGGGTGAACGAAGGCAATAACCTTTAGAGTACGAAAGGTGGCTGACATAAGCCTGACAAAATAAGGGATTGCGAAGGAATAGGAGAGGTGATTTACTCAGCTTTCCTAAGTAACAGAGGTTTAAATAAACTTAATGGACGACCCCTTTAGTCGACTGAACAATTCATCGTATGGCTTCCAATCACCGGAGGCGTACTCATGTTAGAACTTTTCATGCAACCAGAAGCGTGGGCTATCTTCGCTACCTTGTTTGCTCTTGAAGTTGTCTTAGGCGTTGATAACGTCGTATTCATCTCCGTTCTGTGTGAACGATTACCGCAACACAAGCGTAAACTTGCCCGAAATCTAGGTATTGGCCTAGCGGTGATGGCGCGTATTGTTTTGGTGTTCTCGATCTCTTGGATCATGCAGCTTACCCAGCCATTAATCAGCTTTAGCGACTACGCGTTTACTGGTCGTGATTTGATTATGATTACGGGTGGTGCATTCCTACTAGCTAAAAGCTTGAAAGAGTTGTGGAGTTGGTTAACGCACACTGAACACGGTCACTCGACTCATGTTCGTACTGGTTTGGCTGTGGTTCTGCTTCAGATCGTTGCGGTTGATGCTGTGTTCTCGATGGACTCGGTGATTACTGCGGTTGGTCTAACGAGCGAAGTGCCAATCATGGTAGCGGCGATCATTTCGTCAGCGATTGTGATGGTGTTGACGGCGGAGAAAATCAACAACCTAGTGACGCGTTACCCGGGCTTTAAGACACTTGCACTGCTGTTCCTTGTATTGCTAGGTGGTCTGTTGATGGCAGAAGGTTTTGCAATTCACATCAACAAAGGTTACGTGTACTTCGCGATGGCGTTTGGTCTAGTGTTGGAAATGTGTCATATCCAGCTTAAGAAAAAACAACGCCCAGTGATTCAACGAATTCGTCCTATTCGACCTCGTTCTATTGCGCTTCAAACTCGATAATTGAAACGCAGCAATTGAACCTATTAGAGCCGCTCACGAGAGCGGCTTTTTTACGCCTGCATTCCGCGATTTATGTGGATTTGTCGTGTCGATAGAAAATGGAATTTGTTGTTGTAGCACGAATTTCTTATATAGACCGCCCAAACTTATTCGAGTGAACAAAATAGAATGAACAAACTGATCGACGCGTTATCGACGCACGGATACTACATCTGGGATGATCTTATTTCTCAAGAGGAAGTGGCTGAGCTGCGTGACTGTATTCCTGATGATTGGAAGAAAGCACGTATTGGTCGTAACGACGACGTGACTCGTATTGAAACCATTCGTAGTGACAAGATCCAATGGTTGAAGCGCGACATGGGCGCGCCAGTGGCGTCTTTCTTAGACAAGATGGAAGAGATCCGTTTAGAAGCAAACCGCCACTTTTTCCTTGGTTTGTTTGAGTACGAAGCGCACTTCGCGAAATACGAGAAAGGTGATTTCTACCAAAAACACCTCGATTGCTTCAAAGGCAATGAAAACCGCCGTCTAACAACGGTGTTTTACATGAACGAATCGTGGAGCGAAGAGGACGCTGGTGAGTTGGTGGTATACGACTTGAATGACAATGAGATCGCGAAGATTCCACCGCGTTCAGGTCGTCTATTCGTGTTCTTGTCTGAGCAATTCCCACACGAAGTATTGCCGACAAACGCGGAGCGATTCAGTATCGCAGGTTGGTTCCGTATTAACGGAGTAAAAGACAACCAACTTGATATTGCACACTAACCCACGCGTTTATCAGGACTGTTTTAATAACAAGGGGACACCAATGCGGTGTCTCTTCGTTTATCTTCTGACTCGCAATCTTAGCCGTAAAGTCCAGTCGAAAGCTCATAGCACGCTTGCATGTCTGAACATAACACTTGATAGACAGCTGAGCACAGCTTTCCTGATTCGACTTGTTCATCCATGATGATGGCAATTTCTTGTTGCGTCATGCGTCCACGGTAGGGGCGGTCTTGAGAAAGCGCTTGAAAGACATCGGCAACGGCAATGATACGTGAAGGGACGTCCAAGTCTTCTCCGGTTTTATGATAAGGGTAACCTGTACCGTCTAAGCGCTCATGATGATTGGAAGCCCACTCGGCAATTTTGGCGTTAGGAAAGACTTTGTGTAGGGCGAGTTCAGTATCAATCGTATGACGTTTGATGCGTGTGTACTCTCGCTCGTTTAATGGACCTTCTTTGTGAAGGATCTCATCAGGCGTTTTGAGTTTGCCAATATCGTGAACGAGCCCTGCAATAAAGATCATCTCCTGTTCGTGCTCATTCAGTCCCACTTTCTTTGCTAAGTAGCGTGATAGCTCCGCCACTTTCTGTGAGTGTTGGTAAGTGAATGGGCTTTTGGCATCCACAATGCGTGCTAAGAACAAGCCCAAGCTGTTCATGTCCTCAATGGTTAACTGTTTCTGTAACCAGTCGATGTTCTCAAATTGAAGCCCTATCGTTTCGATGTGCTCAGATTCCATTGCAAACCAAAATGCATCCGTCATGACCAGCTTAACCATGGCGTCGCACATATGCGGGTTAAACAACGTGTCTGCGTTAGCTATGACGCACTCGGCAATCAATTCTTCATGCAAAGTGACAAGATCACTGTGGCAGTTGGAAACGTAGCGAGCGCGCATAAAATCGAGACGATCAGAGAGATAAAGCAGAGCCGCGACGTCTTTTTCAAATGCCGGAATATCGATGTGTTCGAGCTCTTTCCAGTGAGTATGATGATAAAGAATTGGGGTGGCGAATTGAGAGAGTAGTCGACATTGCTTGAGGGTATGGTAGCCGCGAATGCAGTGGGCTTTTGCATCTTGGGGGACGAGCTGTTCAAGTAGCATGGTATGTTCACGTGTTTCGGAAACTCCGCAGTCGTGAACCATACCGGCAAAGTAACAGAACTCTGCTTTATTCTCGGCCCAACCCAGTTCCAGCGCGCATTGGTAGGCAATATAAGCGACGAGATGGCTATGATGTGTATCGTCAACGCCTACGTAATCTAACGCACGCGCCACCCAGATAAGGGCTTGTTTTAGGTCGACTTCAAATCCCGAAGAAGAATCGGAGTAGGAAGGTTGCTTCATTGTAATTACCGACGTTTTTACTCGCCTGTGCTGATTTTATTTTGATGTTTTTAGCGGAATGCGACAGCGAATTAATACCTAAAAAGGGTGCACATGGCTTCGTTATAGTTATGTTGGGAATCATACCGCTTGTCGCACGTAAAATTCATCTCAAGCTCGCCACTCTTAGTCATTTCTTTGAACTACTTATTGATTTCGAAAGATTTCTTTTGGTTTGATTGACTTCCTTTGAAAACCACATAAATAGTGATGTAAAGTATTCTCATTATCATGTTGTGTCGTAAAGGTAAGTTATGAAAAGAGTCGTAGTGTGGGGTGCAAGTAGCGGCCTTGGTTTGGCAGTTGCTAAGTATTTTGCAGAAAAAGGTGCAGAAGTTGTCGGTGTCGCGAGAAATCCAGACAAAAGCCCAGAACTGAAGGTGATTTGTCAGTCAACGTTTGCATGTGATGCCACGGTTTCTGAAGAGGTTGACCGCGTCGTTGAGCAGCTCGATCAAGAAGATATCATCATTAGTACGATGGGCAGCTACCGTGCAGACATTCCGGTAGATTACCTTGGCCATCGTCACCTTATTGATGCTGCCTGTAAAGCATCGCTCAAGCGTTTTGTACTAGTGACGTCACTTGGTTGCGGTGATAGCTGGAAATACCTTTCTGACCGTTCTAAAGCGGGGTTTGGCGGTGTAGTGCGGGAGAAATCCTTGGCGGAAGCATGGCTACAAACCAGCGACTTGAATTACACCATTATTCGTCCCGGTGGCTTGAAAGATGGCGAAGTAACAGGCAATGGTGTGTTGGTTGAACCTAAAGAAGTGCATGGTTTGGTATACCGTCAAGAAGTGGCTCGGTTGATTTTTGAGATGCTTGAAAAAGGCGAGGGAAGTGGGGAGATCTTCCATTGTGTCGACCCTGAATTGACGTACTAAGTCCGTAATTGAATCATTCCTAAAACAGGGACAGTGTTTCGGCATTGTCCCTGTTTGTGTTTAGGTTTTTCGTGTTTCTACGATCAAGTACTTTGATTGAAAGGTGATTCTGTGACCTTACCAGTTCGAGTTGGTTAAAAAAGCATCTAGAATGAATGCTCAAAAACAAAAGGACTGTGTATGTTGAAACATCTGCTTTATCGCGGTTACACCAATGGATTGAAGGTAGCCGCCTACGTTCTCCCTTTTCCTAAACCGACCTTGTTCTCGGGTCCTGATTGCCTTCATGAATTGACAGAAGCGATTGCTGATCTTGGATTCAAAAAGCTACTCCTCGTCACCGATGAAGGGTTAGTAAAAATAGGAATAGCAGGACAAGTTATTGAAAGCGCAAAAGCCAGAGGTTTAGACGTTGCATTGTTTTCTGAGGTAAAACCAGACCCCACACACGATCAAGTTGAGAATGGTTTAGCGATGTATCTCGATTCGGGGTGTGACGCCATTTTAGCGCTTGGCGGAGGATCGGCCATGGATTGTGCCAAAGTCATTGCAGCCAGAGTCACCAACAAGAAATCCATTAAGAAACTCGCTGGTCTCTTTCGAGTGTGGAGAACGCCTGCTCCTTTATTCGTGATTCCGACGACATCGGGTACTGGGTCGGAAGTGACGATTGCTGCGGTGGTCTCTGAACCAGATACCCACCACAAAACGCCATTAATGGATCCGAAGTTAGTGCCTTTGATGGCGGCATTGGATTCGAATTTGCTGGTTGGTTTGCCTGCGAAGATAACGGCTGATACAGGTATTGATGCGTTAACACATGCGGTAGAAGCTTACATTTCTCGCAACGCGACGATGGAAACCAAAGCGTATTCTGTTGCTGCTATCAAACTGATATTCAAATTCTTACCTCGTGCTGTCGAACAGGGCAGTGACACTCAAGCTCGACACAAAATGGCAATGGCGTCTTACTATGCGGGTTTAGCCTTTACCAAAGCGAGTCTTGGTTACGTACACGCATTCGCGCACAACTTGGGGGCTAAGTATGGCTTGCCTCATGGCATGGCAAATGGTCTTGCTTTATTGCCTGTCCTTCGATTTTCTTTCTCTGAGATTGAGTCACAACTGACCGAGCTAAGCGAAGCCCTGATAGGAACGCAAAGTGGGTATGTGCCTAACGCCCAAGACTTCTTAGATAGACTGGAGGGGTTGTATACCGAGATTGGCATCGAGCAAACCTCGTCACTGTTGCAAGCGTCTGACACCAACGAATTAGTGACTTTGATTCTCAAAGAAGCGCATTGGAGCTACCCAGTGCCTAAGTTTATGAATGAAGAAGAGTGCGCCCAATTACTTGCGGAAATCAGAGCTTAGATATGGCTGTATAAAATAATTTACACCTGTGGGTTTTTATCCTTACACTTTGCTTGATCTTATTAGAAAGATCCTACAGAATCGTCATCATTCCAAATATGGTGTTAGGTTTGGTGTGCCGTTGCCCGATCTGATGCTGATAAATCTTATTAAGCTGTAAAGATAAATATACAATGAGTCGATCTAAAGTGTTTGGTAGCACCCTGATTATCGCAGGGACTACAATAGGTGCTGGTATGCTGGCACTTCCTCTTGCCTCTGCTGGCATTGGCTTCTCAACGTCTCTGATCATTATGTTAGGGCTGTGGGCATTAATGGCGTTTACGGCGCTATTGATGCTTGAGCTCCACCAATATGCGGACAGCAGCGCAACCCTTCATACTCTGGCGAAGCAAATTCTTGGTCAGAAGGGCAAGTGGGTTGCGAGCTTTGCGATGCTGTTCTTGTTCTACTCATTGTGTGCTGCTTACATCGCTGGTGGCGGCGCTCAGTTCGGTGACCGTCTAACAGAATGGTTTGGTCTGGATATTTCAGGCTCCACTTCTACCATCATCTTTACTCTTATTGTCACTATGGTTGTGACGGTTGGCACCGGAACGGTAGACAAGGTAAACCGAGTGCTGTTTGGTCTAAAGATGGTGACCATGATTGCAGTATTGTCATTCCTAGCGCCAAACGTAACCGAATCTTACTTACTGAGCATGCCAATTGAACAAGGCCTTATCGTTGTAGCGATTCCAGTCATCTTTACCTCTTTTGGTTTCCACGGCAGCATCCCTGCGATTGTTAACTACCTAGATGGCGACACTTCGTCTCTACGTAAAGCGATTATCGTTGGTTCGACGATTCCACTTGTGATCTACATTTTTTGGCAAATCGTAACCCTGGGTGTTGTAAGCCAAGATACCTTGATTGAAAACGGCGGTTTGAGCGCGCTGATTGGTCAATTGTCTCAAACTGTTCACCAGTCAAATCTTGGTAGTGTGGTAGGCGTATTTGCTGACCTTGCGCTTCTGACGTCTTTCCTAGGTGTGAGTTTGGGTCTGTTTGAGTTCTTGGGTGACACAATCAAAGGTGACAGTGAAAAGCCAAATCGTCTAATCGCTGCAGTGGTGACTTTTACACCGCCACTAGGTTTTGCATTGTTCTACCCACAAGGATTCATCATGGCACTAGGTTACGCAGCGATTGCGTTGGCTATTCTTGCAATCTTCCTACCGCTAGTGATGGTCGTGAAGGTGCGTCGCTCTGATGAGTTTACTGGCGAATACCGCGTGGCGGGTGGACAGGGAGCTCTATTAGTAACGGGCATTGCCGGCACGGGCATCGTGATGGCGCAGCTACTTATTACTTTGGGTGTACTTCCTGCGTTGGGTTAATCACCAAGCGAATTGATATTGAAAAACTTATCTTGTATTAAAAAGCCAGTGTACGAAAGTGCGCTGGTTTTTTTGATCTGGGTTAAATTACCGTAGAATATTCGGTGAAAAGATTGGCGAAAAACTGTTTTTATTTCGTACAC
This sequence comes from Vibrio sp. D173a, assembly GCF_030248475.1. Lineage (NCBI taxonomy): Bacteria > Pseudomonadati > Pseudomonadota > Gammaproteobacteria > Vibrionales > Vibrionaceae > Vibrio > Vibrio sp. D173a. The sequence goes on along the minus strand of NZ_JAHGAH010000240.1, from coordinate 1,240 downwards.
TTAAGTTGTGGTATGTCGATAATTTAGGTGGAGAAAAGCCGCTCTAATCACATCAAATACGCTGACTTTAATGAGCCTTTTCTTCTGATTTCTCTACATTGGTGTGGAGGTGAAGTATGGCGCACCGAAGTTTTTACCCGTTTGCAAAACCGCTCAATGAGCAAATGCAGACTTTAAAGAACAGGATGCAGGCACATTTACCGTGTGTTGATAGGGTGTCTTTTGCGAAGTATCACCCTAAAAAAGGCATGCTTAAATCTTTTGCCGAAAGTGAATTCGACACTTGGTGTTTGGCTCATCACGAAGCGCCACTTCGTAAACTTCATAACTTGAGCATTGCTGCTGACAATGCCATTCCTCGTCTTGTTAACGATCTCTACGACATCAAACACTTTTCGCGCATTCAAACCTTATTGAAAGAGGGGTATCACTCGTCTGTTGCGATCCCTTGTTACGACCGTCAAAGCTTCACTGGCTTCGTCTTTCTCAATTCTATTCAGCCTAATGCGTTCAGTGTAGAAGCGTTGAATGGGTTAAAGCCTTACTTTGAAATGGTTCAGTTCGCAGTGGAGTCTGAAGACCATGTCGTTAACGCTATCGAGCTGTTAGCGGAAAGAATGCAGTGCTTGATGCCAGGTTATTCACCAGAGGTTTACTCGCACAGCAAACGAATGGGCATGTACGCTCAATTGATTGCCACCCAACTTGCTGATACATACCAATTCAGTGATGAGGTTGTGGAGCAAATTGGCATGTTCACTCGTTATCATGCTCTAAGCGACATTGAGCTTCCGGCAGATATCGTGTGCAATCGTCGTTGTGTGAATGCAGAACAAGAAGCGTTGTTAACGGAGCACATTGAGCAATGTGTGGAATCAGCAGATAACATTGTGGCAAGAATCGGCAATCCGGTTCATCCGAGTGTCACTTTGTTCCAACAAATCATTTCTTACCAACATGAAAACCTAGATGGCTCTGGTTATCCGCACGGGCTTGAGCATTCAGGTATTCCAATCGCTGCGCAAATAGCAGCCGTCACCAATGTGTTTGATGTCATGACCACTCATCATCCATATCGTCAAGCGTGGTCAATTCCGTACGCCTTGATACTCATTGAGCCTTCTCCTCCAACTTAGCCTCTCGACTAAGCTGGAAGGCAACGAAACCCAAAATGGAGAAGACTCTATGAGATTCTATAACAACCAGCATAACCATTACTGTGGCATTGATCTGCATGCTC